>JBASCT010000021.1:0-50850 GCA_049651785.1 Minisyncoccia bacterium | reverse complement strand
GCCTCAAGCATTGTGATTCTCGGGAAAGGTTTTTTAGGCACCTTGATATCAAGGTCGGGGAACTTTTTGAGCACCGCCTTGAAGCCTTCTATAATCATCCCCTCTTCGGCGTCCATTAAATCGCGATGATCATTGATGTATGAGATTTCGAAGTCCCAGCCCGTGAATTCGGTAAGGTGGCGGGTGGTGAAGGACGGCTCGGCGCGAAAGACGGGTGACGTCATAAAGACTTTTTCAAACCCCGCCGCCATGGCCATTTGTTTATAAAACTGCGGTGACTGCGCCAAGTACGCCTTCCTGTCAAAGTAATTGACCTCGAAGACATCCGCTCCGCTCTCGGATGGAGTGGGCATAAACGCCGGCGGGTAAAGCTGGATGTAGTCGTTGTCGTCCCAATACTTCCGCCAACCTTTCTCGAACTCGGTCCAAACTTTGAAAATCTGAGTGCGCTCTGGTTTCCTCAGGTCAATCCAGCGGTAGTCGAAGCGGAGGGGTGCTTCCGTCTCCTCTCCGCCCTTGAGTGTTACGACGGGTATGGGAAGCTCGGGCAGAGCGCGGGAGAGGACGTCAATCTTTTTCGGATGCATTTCTTCCCCGCCGGGAGCATTCTTCTCCTTTTTCATCTCACCCTCGGCACGGATAACGGATTCCAAAGAAAGGTTCTTGGCGATTTCAAACTCGGGATTGTCGGCGGTAACAACAAGCTGGGTAAGCCCCCCTCTATTTCGCACGATGACGAAAATAATTTTTGACTGCACTCTTAGAGCGTGTACGAATCCTTGTATCATGCAAGTGTCAAGCCTATCTTCTCCCTTACCTCCGCCATCTTATTCTCCGCTCGGAGGCGCGCCGCGCGGCCGCCGGACTCGAGTATCTGGAGCGCCTTTTTCCTATCATGCTCGAGCGCCTGCCGCTTCTCGCGTATGGGGCCGATAAACTTTTTCAGGTCCTCAATCAGGGCCTTTTTCAATTCCTGATACTTGCCGCGCTTCTCGTCGTAGAGTTTATCAAGTTCACTTTTCTTGCGAAGGAGAAGGTGTATCGCGTAGACATTCGCGGGCATATCTTTGGTCGAGTCGGTGACAATACTCATCACTGCCCTCTCAATCTCATCGTCGGTTGCGAAGAGCTCTATCGTGTTGCCGTAACTCTTGCTCATCTTTCTCCCGTCGGTACCCGGCACCGTCGCCACTTGGTCCAAGATTACCGCCTCGGGCAGTTTAAAGGTCTCGCCGTAAGTATTGTTAAACTTCTGCGCCACATCGCGGGCGATTTCAACGTGTTGCTTCTGGTCGGCGCCGACGGGCACGACATCGGCGTCTTGGATTAAGATGTCCGCCGCCATGAGGATCGGATAGTCGAAGACGCCGACATTTATCTCCTTATTCTTCGCCTCGGCGTCTTTAAACGCGTGTCCGCGCATGAGGTAGGGCATCGTCGTGAGGCAATTGAAAATCCAGGCGAGCTCCGCCACTTGCGGCACGTCCGACTGTTTGTAGAGGGAGACCTTCTGCGGATCGAGACCTATAGCAAGGTAGTCCAAGAGCACTTCAAAGCTGTTCTTACTTAACTCATCTCCATTCTGAACACTCGTTACGGCGTGCAGATCAGCGATGAAAATGTGGCTCTGGTAGAGGGTACCGAGCTCAACGAATTGCTTCATCGCGCCGAAATAATTGCCGATATGCGGCCGCCCTGTGGGCTTAACGCCCGAAACTAGAACTTTCTTCTCTGTCATATATCCCTCAATAATACCAGATTTTCTGCCTTAAATATCCTTATTAGTTACTCGGATTCTTTTGATTCAAGACAACACGACCGATAATCCAGAAACTTATTACCACATAGAGACCGCTTAACCATTTGAAAACCTGTTCAGGATAGGGGGCAAAATAGTTTCCAGACCCCGGTTCTGAATAGAATATGAAAACAAGGGCGGCAAGCGGAATAAACCATTTGGCAAACTTTTTCCAAGCTGGAATCGCCTGTTGTGCGGATAGTAGAACTAAAAATACAAGAGTAAGAGCGCCCATGCCGTAAAATAGCGGGTCACCAATTCTTTCAAATTTATTTATGCACGCCGCCTCTGTTACCGTTTCATTAACTATACAAATATTAAATTTAATAGAGTTGGTAAATACATAACCAACGATTAACAAAATTATTGATGGGATTAAAAACAATATGATAGTTTTCATAGTCTCTAATTATATCGCATTTTCTATTTGTTCTAATAGTTTAATAATTTCCTGCGCATCAGCTTCGCTAACAACACTCTTTTCTTCTTTCTTAAGTATTCTCTTGATGAGATTCCCAACCTTCTTCTTTATTGTTTCTAGTGATTTGTCTTTTGCTTTTTTCTTCTCTATCTTTTTCTCTAGATTTTCTATTTTCTTTAAAAGGTTAACCTTTAGTTTTTCCTTGATGTTCAGCGATTTTATTTTATCTTTGAGAAGTGCGAGTAAATCATAGATATCGGCATCGTCAGAGACAATTATTTCATCAAGTTCTCCGTCACTATCCGTATCAAGTTTTATTATCGTAGTATCTGGATTCTCGCTATTTACGGTAAAGGTTGCCGTGGTCAATTCTGTGGTCGATATATCTGAATAGGCGGTAATAGGTGTGACAACATCGGCTGTGAAATCTTTAATTTCTATTGTAGTGGAGCCATTATCTATACCCGTGTAGACAAAGTTATAAAGACCTTCTTTCGGTAAGAATATATATTGGCTCTCGCTAGTGTACAAAAAGGCGCTTCCAGGAATGTCTTCCGTTATAGACAGAATTTCTGCGGATAAATCTTGATTTGGGTCAATGCCGGTGAAATTATTGAATTCGTCATACACGCCTAAAATTACTGGAGAGTGTGCGCTTACAATTAAAGCCCTAGTAACATCGTCTGGTAGTGGTTTTGTTATTCTGACGAATGAATTTGTTGTAACATCATTCTCTTCAACAATGGTTTTGATTAAATCTTGTATTGGTAAAGAATTTAAAACGCTTCTATGCTGGAAATCTGGTGTATCTTCGAGAGAATTATATGTGGCTAAATCAAAAAAATACGTTTCTCCAACAGATGCAATTGCACTTTTATAAACAACGGTCTTATCCCCCTCTACAGTGAATGCCACGTCGTAACTCGGCTGACCATGTCGGTTTCTATAGTGAATGGCCTTGACCGTCGGGAAGCCCCACCCAGCCACCTGCACCGTTCTGATATGACTTGGTAATGCGTAGTTGTCATACACTTGATGAGTTTCATCAGCGGTGTTAACCAAGTCTGCGCGTAGTACCTCAGGATTTCTAAGGTCTAATTCGCCGGGTCTTTCCCTAGTTACTCCAGTAGCAGTCAAAAATGAAGAGAAGCCGCTATAGTCATTTATGCCGTCTTCGCCCCAAAAATCCCTCCACTCTTGGGTAAAAGAAGCTTGGGGGTCGAAGGTGATAACCGGATCAATTACTTCTTCGAAGTATTTTCTGGATGGCAGAAGGTTATATGCGCTTTGCATATTCTGAGACACCGTGCGCGCCTGAGCTGGGCCAACGACAAACCCACCTAAAATGTCTTCGTCATAACCGTGGAGAAGAGCCCCTATTGCCTGTGGTGTGCCGAGCTGAGGCGTGCCCACCATGACAAATGAATCAATCAAATCATCCTTCCCCAGCGCCTCAAGTTCTTTGATAATCGCCTTGCCCATAAGCCCGCCCATGGAGTGCGCCACGATAGTCACCTGCCCGGTCTGCGAGCTTGAGGCCAGTTCTTCTATTTCTTCAATGATATCTATAGTCTCGCTTTCTGTTTTAACTCCGTCTGCAAGAATTTTTTCCGGAGAAAAGCGCCAGTCATACGCCATAGGGAGCCAATCGTTTATCAGCGTTTCAGAAACAAGACCGTCCAAAAATGTTGAGAACGGTAGATAGATATCAGCATTAGCAAATTCTTGTAAGATTCCGTCCACATAAACATTATTCACACTCTCCCCTTCTTCTGTTAAGGCTAGCGCCGGCAAGTCGTTGCCAAAGAATGTCGCCGGCCATAAAGTGTCAGACCCCATTTTCAACACACTGCCCTTCATCCCCGGCAAGAAAAGGACGCTCGAGCAACATTCTTCTACCGGGCCTGTTTCCTTAACAGGGACGGGTGTGAACGCCATCGATTGATTGTCCCCAACATTTGGGTGGTTATTTGCTAGGGCTGCCCACTTATTGTCTCCAGATCCTGAATAGGATTTATCGAATTCGTAAGCAACGGAAACTCCAGAAAGTTTTATCGTGACATGATAAAGATTTTCATAAAATTGAATATCGTATGTATACCAACCAGAAGGGGCGCCAATCCCACCGGAAAAGGGTGTGAGTTCGAGAATAACTTCATTAGCGATTACCTCGGGCGTCGAGGTGCTTCGTGGATCCGAACCAGTAATGTATAAAACTGGCGGATAGCCCGGGAAAAATGGTCCATGAGTATAAGTAAATGTTATATGTAGGTATCCATTCACATACTCGTAAGCATAGTTTTCCAAACCGTAGTGACCATTCCATTCCACGCTGTCTCCAAATAGTACCCTTGGTTTCTCATCAACAACATAAGGATTCTCTATCGCGGCGCTCGCAAAAATGGGGAAAAATAAGGCTAAAATCAGGACCGGAAACCTTTTCATGCCGCTACTCTAGCAACCCACCCATCCTCGGTCAATCGTTCCCAAACTATTCTCCTATTCGCGCGAATTAGACTAGCTAGACTAGGGAGAGAGTGCGGAGAAGCTGTTTGACCACGTCCGGAGCAGATTTATTCAGACTATAAAACATCTGTAGCCCTCTTTGTTCTTTATCAAGAATTTCTGCGCCGACAAGAATTAATAGGTGTTTTGAGGTGGCGCGAAATGATAATTTGATACTATCGGCGATCTCGCCAACACTTTTTTCTTTGTCTTTGCGTAAGCTCTCAAGAATCGCAAGGCGTCTTCTGTTGGCCAGCGCTTTTAATACTCTTTCTAATTCCCTGTCTTTCATACCCTTATTCTATCATTCGCGCGAATTAGACTACAAGGGAGAATTACGGATGGTATGATTGACAAAAAAGATAAAAACACTTAATGTAGCGGCAGAAAATACGTACAACTGTTGAGCAATATTTGTTTTTTACCAACCCATTACGGAGGCGACACGATGAACGTGGCACTTGCATATTCGAGACTGCCAGATGTCGACTCGGTCAGACCGAAAACTGCGGCGGACGATGGGCTCTTCCGCGAACTCGCGGAGGTGCTCGAGAAGCACAACGCCCTTGACCGTTTCGGGATCAACATCCTGCACACTCACTTCCCAATCAATGAAGGAGAAGTCCTGTTCGAGACCACCAACCGCAAGACGCGTGAGCAGATCATCAGATCCGTTTCTGCCGACGTCGTCCGTGGCCAGAACATCCTCGAGACGAGCTGGCGCCTGGGCCGCGATGGAGATGTTCGCATGGCCTGCCACTGCCTCAGAACGCCGGACGGTACACAACACCAGGGTCACTACGAAACGTAGGGTGCCCGCTTGACTTAAGGGCCAGCAACATAGGTTGCTGGCCCTTTTTTATTGCGGACGGATAAAAAGATGTGTTGGTGACTGAGGGTGTATGGTTTCCTGGAGCGACGGCTGTCCTTTAAAAATTTTCCGAGAAATTGTTTGCACGCTTGTCTTTTTGCTTTCGCGGGACCTACCGATAACATGGTTAACTTGACGATTTCAGCAAGATTGGTGGATTTGAATTCGCTGACGGCCCTATGAATTTTGACACCGCCAAAACTTCTGAGAATCTTTAGCATGAGTTTGTAGGGTTCCATGTCTCGATTTCCTTGACTATCAGTAGCTCGCCATTCTCTTCTAAGTTTATATAGCTCGCCGAGTTGGCCTTTAAAAGTTATTATCAGCAAAATCCCATCGCCGTTAACCAAATTCCACGCTCTTTTTAAAAATGGTTTATAGAATGTAGCGTTTTCTGGTATGGAATGAGAGACAAGCACCATATCAAACTTCTTCCCTGTTTTTACAGGAAAAGTGCCGTGAATTACGTTTAGTCCTAGTGATCTTAAATTTTTAGCTCGCCTACTGTCGCGCTCAACAGCAAGATATTCGGAAACCTTGCCCGCCAATCTTTTGGCCAAAGGACCATCCCCCGCTCCGATATCGAGGAGTGACTTAACTTGGTATTTTTTTATATACGAGAAAATTTCCCTGAAAAGTACTTCTTTTTGGTTACTTGTTACCATCTTAAATCACGGGCAATTCCATGTAAAAAGTGGAGCCCTTGTTGGGGCCGTCGGACTCGGCCCAGACACGACCCTTATGTGCTTCAACAACACATTTAACGAAGGAGAGACCGAAGCCAGTGGAGTTGATGTTTATCTTGATAGAGTTCTTGTCACGACCACCTTGGGTGAAGAGCTTCGGCTTCAGCTCCTCCGAGAGACCGACACCGGTGTCTTTGACAAAGAAAAGAATTTTGCCGTCCTTCCTTGAGAGATTTACAGAGAGACCACCCTCGAGAGTGTGGCGGATAGAGTTGTCTATAGGGTTTTTTACCTCATCTTCAGAGGATCCCTCAATCTCAACAAACGGCTCCAATCCAGGCCATTCATCTATTGTAATTTCTGTTTGACCTAACTTCCAAAGCTCTCTCCTTGACTCTTGAAAAGCTTTTTTCTCACATCCTATTGACTCAAGGAGAGTAATTGCGTTATCAAAACTATCAATTACTAGTTGGATTTCTTTCTGATCTTCTATGCTAGATCCCGTAATCATTTTGAGGGCTAGTGTGATCCTATCACCCTCATTACGAACTCTTAACCAAGCATCATTAGATCTCTTATCTTTAGGCAGGTGAAAGTTGAATCGTTTTTGGCTATATTCAGGTCTAACAAGGCGCGCGCCCTTATGTTTTAGGAGTGCCCTAATCTTTCCCTTTTCTATATCTAAAAATTTTGCTTCAAATTCAATCATTGCAACAACTCTTACAATATTTTTAATATTAAAGTTAGTAGGAGGGATGGGATTTGAACACCATGACCTCTGGTAAATGATACCAGTGCTCTACCAGGCTGAGCTACCCTCCCAGTATTATTTTAACATCCTTTTTCTTGGAAAAAGAGGTGCCCTAGGTTTTTTGTTCTGTTTTATTAAACCTTTAACTTGACGGCTTGTTTCTGGTAATAACGGCTCTAGCATTTGGGCGATAGTGTATAAATCTCTTGCGTATTCTTTTAACAACATTTGCGCTTTTGGCAGATCTGTACTGACCAATTTAAAGGGTTCAGTTTCAGAGATCGATTTATCTAATTTGTAGATTTTCCCCCATATAAACTCAGTAACTAAATCCATTCTATAGTCTTCAAAGTGGTCGAACCATTCTTTAGATTCAAATTTATCTGGGAAACTAACTGGTTCGTTTAAATATTTTTCTGACATATTCAACAGCCGTGAGGTTAAGTTACCAAGACCATTAACAAGCTCAGCTTCATATGTAAGATGGAATGATTTGTATGAAATAGGTGAGCCATTCCATGGGTGGATATTTTTCAGCAAGTATAAACGTACTGCGTCTTTACCATAATTTTCAACCAACTTAATGGGGTCTATAACATTACCCGCAGTTTTAGACATCTTTACCCCGCCTTCACCAAGCACAAAACCATTTACAATTATTTTATTAGAGTTTGGTAAATTAGCAGCCATCAACATTGCTTGCCATATAATTGACTGTTGTCTTAGGTTGTCTTGTCCACAATACTGAACAGGAGTTCCATTAACCCAATATTTCTTAAAAATTTCTACGTTTTCAGGCCATCCTAAGGCGTTTATGTAGCTCGTTAGGGCATCAAACCATACATACATTACGTGCTCGTCATCGCCGGGAACCGGAATGCCCCAAGACATCTTTGATTTCAATCTAGATATTGAAAAATCTTTAAGCCCATGTGAAATAAAATTTTTTGCTTCATTGTATCTAGACTCTGGTAAAATAAAATTTATGTTTTTCTCAAAAAGACTGATTAATCTATCTTGAAAATCAGAAAGTCTAAAGAAATAGTTATCCTCATTTATTATCTGAATATCTAGTGTCGGATGATACTGACACCTCCCATCCACCAAGTCTGAGTCGAATTTTTCAAGTTCACACCCCACACAATACCTTACCTGATATTTGGCTTTATATATAAATCCGTTTTTCTCGACCCTTTTCCAAAATTCTTGTGCCGCTTTTATATGATTAGGATCAGTAGTACGAATAAAATTAATGTTTTCACTTATACCCAAAATCACGAGTAATTTTTTGAATACTTGCGAGTTGGTATCAACATAATTTTTAATGTTAATATTTTTTTTATTTGCTGCTTCTAGCAGTTTTTGCCCGTGCTCATCAGTGCCTGTGTTGAAAAAGACATTATAGCCATTAATTTTTTTATATCTTGCTATCGAATCTGCACGTACAAATTCCAAGGCGTGACCTATGTGCGGTTGTGCGTTTACATACGGCAATGTCGTCGTTATGTAAAAATACTTTTGCTTCTGCATAATTAATCTTTGAGTATAACATATAATTGTTAACTATTTAATTAGCTTACGGTATTTTTCGGATATTTTAATAAGATCTTCCTCATAAAACTTTCCGGACTGCTTTTTCAATTTGTGATAATTGAAATCTTCAGTAAATTCACTTAATGAAACATATTTAAACCTTCTACTCCTATAACCAGATAAAAGTAAGTATGCTACCACTACAGGGGTTGGGTACTTTTTGACCATCTCGCTTACTAAATAATTATCACTTTTTATTCTTTTATTTGTTGATTTGTCTAACAATAAAGGTAGGTGTAGATAATCTTGCTTCTCTAACAAAAAGAATTTTTTTAAAATTTCATGAATCGGGGCTGTAGAAATTTTATCTTCGCCTCTTATAAGCAGGGTGGTTCCGTAGATTGACTCATCAATAATAGTTGGGAGATGGAAGAAAAACCTTTTTTTACTGCGAGAATATAGTGGTATATATTCATAACCCAATCTATCTGCTTTAAAATTTATGTCACCCCTTAATAAATCGTGTATGGTTATGTTTTTCAATTTTAAATAATCAATTATTGCTCTAATATCTAAAGAGACTAAGCTATCTTTTTCAGATGTCAGCCCACAATCAACTAATTTATTTAAATATTCAGTATAAACTGTGCTATTTTCAGATTGAAAAATTGATGATCCACTAGGATTCTTTAGCTCATTGCTTTCAAAGTTTAAGCCGCACGCATTTAAAAACTTAACTTGGGAATAATAGTTGTCCTTAATTCTACTGCCTGGATTAGTATCATCTGATTTTAAATATATAAGTCCATTATTATGACGAGTAAAAACATATGTGTATAGCATTGTCCTCAGGCCTCCCATTCTAGGACTACTATTAAACGGCGATATTCCAATATAAGTTATCGTTTTTTTCATCTTAACTCTATTAAGTCATAAATCTCCGCCTGTGTATCTTTAAAATAAAATGACTTTACAGGCACTAAAAATGATTTTTCATTTATTTCAAATTTATGAACCCCACTTGTTTTTAGGTCAACCTCTTCTTGACCATAAATACGTGAAGTAGAAGTTCCTAGTAATAGAAACTTGCCGTTCTCAGAAAGAGCGAGACCCCTAGTATACCCATCTGCTTTATCCACCACGATTTCTTTATTTTTATATACTCTTTTTTTACCAGATTCACAAAACCACATATCAGAGTCTCTAAAAAATAATGAGTGCGGGTGAAATATTCCATCCAATAGTACTATATTCTGCTTAATGTTCAATATGAAGCCATTGCATTCTTTATTCCATTCCCCCTGCTTCTTGCCTCCAAAACCCGTAATAAATAAGTCGTTGTTTTCTTTTATATAAATACTGTTTAAATGAAGAATGTCTTCATTGTCTATATCAGTAATTAATGTTTTTATGTTACTGATGGGATTGGCTTTATTCAGATTCTCCAAGTTATCAATTTTATACACATAAATACTGTTTGTCCCACTTGATACTACATACAACAGATTATTCGTTATGTAGATGGAGTGTATGTCAATGGTGTTTATTAGTAAACATTTATTTACAAGTTTAAAAAATTGCTTGGAAAATATTAACAGCCAACAATCATTATTTTCATCCTTATAGCCGGCATATATAAAACTTTTACTTAAAAACAATCCTTTGATGTTTCTGTATTCATTTGCAAATTTAAGTACTGGATTCAAATCAGAGTCAAAAACATATAAGCTGGGCAAATCGATAGTAGTGTGAAATAAAGAAACCAATATATGCATAATATTTTATGATAGTAGAATGCTTTTTGTAACAAACTCTTCTACTGGATTTAAATTAATAATGTGAGTAGTAATATTGTGAATATTATTAAATTCGTTGAGCAATAATCCTCTTATATGCTGATCAGATATTTTCTTATCTTTAGTAAATACAAATACAGATTCTGGTTCTTTAATAGGAGACCCGTTATTGATACATATAATAACCTTAACAGGACCACCATCTAGAATACTTATCTTTCTTGCAATACGATGAGCTATTATCGAGAATAATTTTCCCGAGTGAATAACTGGGTTTTTTCCACTATAAGCTTCTTGGGTTTCCCCACGACAAGAGGTGATGAAGCCCAAATATCTATTTCCCCTACCTACCACACCAAAATCACCCTTGTCGAAGGCGCTTCCATATAAAGTTAAAAAGCCCTTGCCTTCTCGATCCTTTGTGTTTAGGTGTATATTGACGCTGTCCCACTTAAATTTTTTAGTAAAAAAGTAAAGATCATTTTCAATGTTTTTCTTTAATTCAAAATATAATGCCCAAGATTCTGTTCTGGCCGCAATAAAAGGAATGCATACCGTGATATCTATATTATTTTTAATTCGTTTAGCAAGAACCTTAACATCAAAACCAGTATAATAATGATTTTCTTTAAATGATTTGGAGTTAATATAATTTTCAAGGTCACAAACGTAATGTTCTAATTTAGTATATGGATAGTATCCATTGCAGAAAATTGTGTCGTTTGAAACTAAGTCATCACTCTCTTTAGTAATATCATAAACATTGGTATTATAAAAACTTATAGGGTGTTCTGCTCCGACTCCAGAGTTGGTATCTACAACAATATCTGGCATTATTTCATCTTCAATACCGAATATATCGCGCATTACCCTAAAAACTGTAATTTTAAAAAATTCTTCAATATTTAAATCGTCATTGCTTACTCTGGTTATTTTGCCAAAAAGATATACCTTTGGTTTTTTGATAATACTACCAAATCCAGGTCTAAGGATAGCTTCCCCTCCAGAAATTAAAACTTTATCAAACCAGTGATTTAAAATTTTGCCGTATTTTTTTTGATAATATTTTGAATAATCATTTGAAAATGATTCGGCAATTATGTCTGCAACGCTATCTGGATGGCCAATCCCCTTTCTCTCGATAACCTCTACTTCTTCTAAATCAGGAGAATAATCATATCCAGTAATGCGTTTGAGCATAAAGTTAAATATTCATTACACTGGCAATTCCATGTAAAAAGTGGAGCCTTTGTTGGGACCGTCGGACTCGGCCCAGACACGACCCTTATGTGCTTCAACAACACTTTTAACGAAGGAGAGACCGAAGCCAGTGGAGTTGATGTTTATCTTGATAGAGTTCTTGTCACGACCGCCTTGGGTAAAGAGTTTCGGCTTCAACTCTTCCGAGAGACCAACGCCAGTGTCTTTGACCGAGAAGAGAATCTTGCCATCCTTCCTTGAGAGATTTACAGAGAGACCACCCTCGAGAGTGTAGCGGATAGAGTTGTCTATCAGGTTCTTGACCGCTTGTCCGAGCTGGAGCTTATCCCCTTTTGTGTTGTAGTCACCATTCTCAATTTTCACTTCGTAAGAAAGCTTTCTATCTTCCGCGAGACTCTTCTCTTTCTCCGCCATCTCTTCGACGAGTGCCCTGAAATCAAGGGGTGCGAGACTGAAGGCATACGAGCCCCGCTCGATATTGGAGGCATCCAAAAAGTCTTTGACGAGGTCAACACCCTCCGTGAGCGACTTGAATCCTTCTTCAAGCATCGGCTTAGAAGCGTCCGAGACGGGGCCATAACTCGGCTCATTCAAAAGTTCGGAGAATATATTTCTCGCCTTCGCCAAGTAGCCCTTAATCTGGTGGTTAATAATATGGATAAGATTTTGCTGACCTTCGTTGGCTGTCTGCAACTCACCTGCAAGTTTTTCAATGTGCTTCTTAGCTTCAATTTCCTTTCTAACGCTTCTGATCAAATTAATGCCGATGAGACCGGTAATTATTAATGTTACAGAGGTAAGGATTTTATTAGTAGTAGTCTGAATAAAAGCAAATTGAGAACCGATGAGAATAATTAGAGAAATTATAAGAACTTGGGCGCCAAAGAGTTTAAGATGGAATGTTTTAAATTTAACAATTAGATACGCTAGGAATGCCATGAAGATTGCCATGGCAAACAAACCATACATTTCGTAACTATAGTCAAAAGTTGTATCTGATACATAACCCGCTACAAAGAAACTTAGAATAAAAATAGTCATTCCTAGCCCTAGAAACATTATTTGTTTTTTAAACTCACCTTTGGTTTCAATGTATTTGCGAATCAGAGTAAATACTATCCATACAGAAAATATAATTTTAAGTGCACGATAGTACAGCTGGTAATACGTACTCTCTGTTGCTATACACTCCTGAATATCGTAGCCCTCTAGATTAAATACTGTTGGCAAAACTAATATCATTGGTAACACAAGGGCAGTCCAAATAAGTTTTTTAGACAGACTTACATCTTTACCATCAGTAAAGACATACACAAAGTACAAACAGAAAACAAATATTAGTACAGCAATAAGCTCTATTGGTGCCCACGCCGCCATCACAATGTCACCCTTGGCATAGTTCATCCAGATAGCCAAATCTAGAGCGCTCCAGAAAGTAAATAAAACACTAATGATCAATAAAAGAATGGCAAGAAGAGAGTCTTTATTTTTCCAGAACACAAAAAATCCAATTAAAAGTGCTACGGCTGCAGAAGGGATGTGTGAGTAATATAAAAGACCAGAAAACTCTTCCACAATTACTCTACAATATTCAATATTTTGTTCTAAGTTGTAACCCATTACTATTTTAGTTTATCATTAAAATTGTCATCAATCTCCTGTTTCATATCATCCTCGTAAGCCATCCATTGGCTATCTTTTTCGTACTCTATTGGTAAAAGCGGGTAAATAAGTGGTTTAACGCCAAACATTTTACTTATTTCCTGAAAACTCGGATAAACTTTTTCTTCAAAAAAATCTGCCTCACCTTTTTCTTTCAAAAGAAAGTTATCAAATAACACCCCGTGACAAATAAACAAGGATAAAAAATACAAGTAATAAAACTTGGACAACTTTCTTGTGGTCTGAAACCATTGGGTAATATCTACAATATTATTAAGCATTTCTGGATATTTAGAAAGAAGGATTTTGTGATGGAAGTCAATTAGAGATTCATTATTTTGGGTTTTTATTTCTTCAAAATTTTTACCTTCGTATTTATTAAAATCAACTATTTTGGTACTTGATAAAGTTTGAGTGCCATCGTTTTCTTTTTTTGCAAAATACATTTTTGCAAGATGATATTTGTCAGGATTCTTTGTCACAAACTTATCGTGATACTCAAATCCTAATGGATCAAGTTTAAGTTCTTTGGCTAAATCTAAGAAATATCTAAATTCGGTGTTGGGATTAATTATTGTTCGTGACAAAACTGCTCTTGGTTTCAGTCTAAGTTCTTCTAGTAAATAAGTGCCAAGAAAATCTTCTACCAATTTTTTGAGTTTTTTATTCTTTCTGCGTTTTACTAATTCGTGCTCTATTTCTGAAAGAGTCGAGTATATCTCGTTAACAATCGTGGTATGTGTCGCTTCTACCATTTTTCTGTTAGTCACTTATGGAAGAACAGGTGTCTTCGGGTCCGAATAATTCAATGTTTTCTTCAGAACAATAGATAATTTCACAATTATCGTCGTTACAAGTCAACTCGCCACAGGCGTTGGAATCATCAGATAAACATGAGGGTATTTGAGAAGCATTTTTTAATATTATCTTGTAATAGTAATCTCCTGTGTAAGGACAACGTATATCTTCTTCGCTATCACAATTTTGTACAAAACAATTATTTAATGTTGGATCACAACTTGTCTTAATATAGAGAGTATAGTTCTCTTGTGCATAATATTTATAGGTAGAGAAAGTTATTACTCCAAATACAAGAATCAACACTAAAGCAAACAACCTTTTTGTGTTTTCATCTAAGGATATAGACATACACAAATTATACACCTATTTGAAAACGTATAGACAGTGTTGTTTAGATTAGGCGTTTAATAAGTTCAATCGCACCAGAGACTATTACAATCCAGATTAAATTACCGAGAAGATTTGTCCCAAAAAACCATGCCCAATCAGCTTTGTTAAATTTCTCCCCTACTGCCTTGCGACCACGGACAAAAACGAAAGCTTTGAAAGGATCTTGCCACGAAAGAAAAACATAAGCTGGCCAGTGACCAAAATGTAGTATGTGGCGAAGAATTCTTCCTGGTCCGCTCTTAGCCTCCTCTTGTTTCTGAAGCCTTAACCACTCAAAACCGAACCAATCCCTGTTTGTTTTATTATAAAAAACAACCAACCCATAATTTAAACCGAGAGCGAGCACTGTCATAATAGCACCACCTTTGGTGGCGCCAAGATATCCTATCGCCAGTGGATAAGTGATGAAATCAAAAGCAAAGTTCAACGCTTCAACAACAGTGAAGCTTACGGCAATAATCCCCACTTTCTTGTGCCCCTCTTTCATTTTTTAATAATACCACGCTAGGAGATTTGTTATTTTTAGGTGTTTTTCAACCACAATTCAAATTCCTCAATTATTTCTGACCAAACTTGAGGCAAAGAAATAAGTGTGTTTAATTCGGACAGATTCACAAACCTTACATCTGTAACAGTCTCCCCTTCTGCTGCGTTAAGCTTATTGATATTATGTTCAAATCTGCCAAAACATATTACCTGTTTCTCAACCTTATCATCAACAACATTTTCAATAACAAATTTTGGCTCAACAATCTCAAGAGAATATCCGCATTCTTCCATGCTTTCTCGTTTTATTGCCTCTGTCACTGATTCGCCTTCGTCTATATGACCTCCTGGGAAACCCCATATTTTTCTCTTTGCATTGAAAATTATGCAGACTGAACCGCCCTTATTTACCCCTAGTACATACACTCGACTTGCACCAAAAAGGTCACTATCGCTCTCTATCTTAAAAATAGAGACGTTCAAATTAGAATTATTAAGATTGACTACTTTTTTTGATAACAATTTCATAAAAAACTGCGTACCATAATTTTACAGTACGCAGTTATAATTAGCGAAGGAGAATCGCCGAAAGCCTTTGCGCTCCATCCTGAAGTGGGCCCTCGTTATTAAGCGGAAGTAGCCCCAAGGATGTGTAAATCAGATCGGCCTTACTTATGAGTGTGGCGTTTACGGTTATGTAGTCCTCTCGTGTGGCTCTTTTTCTTTCGAGTCGTCTCATTCTCTCCTCTTCACTAACCTGAACCCAAAACGCATAGTCTGGCTTCAAGAATGTTTGAAGGAGAAAATGAGGAAAATAGAGGTCAAGGGCCCCAGCAAGAACCATGGTCGAGTAATAAGACCTGTCGATGAAGATGAAGTTTGTTGAATCTACTGATTTAAGGATTTCCTTTTCAGTGTTCAACCATGCGCTCACATAGAACCAAATGTTCTGAGATACTTCTGAGTGACGCAGACGCTCTGTCTCAAAGTCCTTATTTACTGACCTGAACATTGTAACCGAAAGACCTTTCTCTGAAAGCGCGTGAACAGTCGCGCTCATCAGAGATGTCTTGCCGACACAATCATGTCCGTCAAAAGAAACTATCTTTGCTTTTGCCATTTCACTAACCTCGCAACATTGACAGATTTCGATGTGTCGAAAATTTCTGAGCGCTCTTTCCCCAGAGTTTCAATCTCCTTTGGTAGATTACCCTTTCCAACGTCTCCGCACCCGCGCCATATCTCTGCTTCTCTAAAAAGAGAATCCAGAGAACCCCTAATTTTTTTGTAGTTTTCGGATTCGATGGCGGGTAAGAGATCTATGAGCGGTAGGCGTTGCCTAGAATCAACAAACGCTTGTCCCATAGGAGTAATCCAGCATGAATCCCAACTAGGAAAGTCGGTACTCGTGTGAGAAAGTGAAACTTTCACACCATTTACAGAGAAAGTCTTCTTTCTGTGGGTACTTCCAAGAAGAATGGGGGAAAATGATTCCAATTCCCAAAGTTCTACTGGAACAGGAGATTTCTTAACCTCCACACCCATTTCACTAAGGAAAGAAAAATATCCTTCCTTAAAAACGTTGATGTCAGCTGAGATCTCCTTTGCGAGAGTGAGATATTTTTCAATCTCCTCATTGGTAGAGTTTTGTTCCTCACTCACAACGTTGAGCTTAATCCTCATCTCCTCGTTTACTGATCGTGCAAAACGCAAACCACGAATCACGCGTTCGGGACCACCTCCGACATTAGTTATTCGTTTCCACTCACCTTCATTCATTGAATGGAAACTAACATGGAGCTCATCGATCTGCTCAAGCGCAAGTTTGTGTTGCGGAAGACGATACCCGTTGGTAATGAGTGTTATACGAGAAGCATTACCTCGTATCGCAGACATAACTCCACCGAGATCTTTTCTTAAGGTTGGTTCTCCTCCTGTAATTGTGCAATCTGTTACGGCTAGATCAGCCGCCGATCTCATTATTCTTTCATAATGAGTTGGGTAGAGTGCGAAATTTGGGGACTTTGTTCCAACATACTCATTGAGACAGAAGTAGCAGTCAGCGTTGCAATGTGTTGCAACAACAAAGCGAATTTCCATTGATTTCTCCGGATTTAAATGAACATCTGGGCACCAAACTACAGGAACGGATCAAGGAAATCAAGATAATGCACTAATCTGCTAAATTGTTACTACTAGTGTTGTAATTGGTTGCACAAACCCAGCAAAGATACCAAGTGTTATGGTAAACACAGGAAAACTCATTTTTTAATAATACCACGCAAGAGAAATTCTTTTATGATGTTAAAAACGGACTAGCGCTGTTTGAAAACGCTAGTCCGTCTGTTTAGAACGATTGAACTTTTCCACCAACACTTTTGCAAAAGCAAGATCTTTCTGGTGAACGGCGAAACGAATCACGTCATACCTTTTCCCGTTATACAGCCGGTGGCCAACGAAGAAACCTTCCTGTTGCAGACCGGCACCCCTCATCATCGATATCGACTGTGTGTTGGAAGAGAAGGCATCACAGTAAATCTTGTAAATGGGAAAATTTTCGAAGGTGTGGCAAACCATCAAGGCACACGCCTCTATGCCGTAACCAACCCTCCGATACCCGTCAACAAGGAAAACACTCAGGAACATGTAGCCGTCGTTCTTGTTGTGAGCAAAAGTGTATACAACACCTATCGACTTATTGTTCTTCTTCAAGCACACAAGGAATTGGGTCTGATAATTTCTTCTTTCTCTAGAAGAAATGAATTCCAGGTAGTGCTTGGTATTGCGCCATTCGGCAAGAAGCTCCGCATCCTCTTCACTGACTGGGCGGAGAAATACTCTCCTTGTGCTTAAAACCGTGGACATGTAACCTCCTTGCTTTAAGATTGTCTAAGTGCTAGTCTATTTATGAATATAATACTTAATTTAGAGATTGTCAATATGAGCTTTTTAAAACGCTATTTTAGTTGGCGAAAAGAGCCGAGAGTCAATATTCAATATGGGCGTCTAATTGACCCGGTTTTTATTTTTTACTGCCAGAATAACCCTGAATTGAAAAAGAAGGGTTGGAGCGAATGGAAACCACCAGAGAAAGAAGAGTTGGAAAAAAGAATAAATGCATACAAGAATGAGTGGAAAAAGTATACTATTACAAAGGATATTTCTAATTGCCTTAACTTATCGTTTAACCGAGATGTGATTGATGTGTATATAGTGAGTGGTATATCTAGAGCATCTAGTAATCCAATAATAATAAAAAGTGGGTTTACACCAAAAGAGTTTGTTGCTACTCTGGCTCACGAATTAATTCACGTAATATTAACTAACAACAGAATTAAAAGAATAAAGTTTGATGAAAAAGAATCCGATACCACAAATAATCATGTAATAGTTTTTTCAGTTCTTAAGAAAATCTTGGATACTGATTTATGGGATATTACAACACGGCGCACAAGTGACCATAGTACTAATGAATATAGTGAAGCTCTTACATTAATGGAAAAAATTGGACCAGATAATGTTATAAAAAAGATGACGGGTCAGTCGGACTAAAATCCGACTGACCCGTGTTCGGCGCTGACAACTGGTCAGCCAGCATCGGTGTCCGGCGAGTCCGCATCGCTGTCTTCACTGTAGTCTCCGTGATCGCAGCCGTCGTCGTCATCGTCGCTACTGCTGCTGTCGTCACTGTCGCTGTCACCCCCAGGGCCGGCCAAGCTGAAAAATTTGAGCATCCGTCTCACCTCCTTGTCGCTCTCGGAAGAACCTGAACCTGCCTGCTTTATACAGAAACCTCGTTATTGTGTCAAGCATTCGGCTTCACCCTGCCAACATTTATTTTCTTTACGTAAAAGAAGTATCCGATAAGCTGAAGGAGTCCAGCCGTCACTCCAAGAGTAATACTAAAAACGGGAAAACTCATTTTTTAATAATACCACGTTGGAAAAACTCTCTATCTTGTATATAAAAAACCGCCGAGTGTAATCTCGGCGGTCGTGTGTGACTATTCATCACTTGATTCGGGACCAAGGCGTTCTTTATCCTTCTTGTACATTGAGGCGTAGACCCCGCCGAGTGCCATAAGCACCTGATGAGTGCCCTGCTCGACAACTCTGCCTCTCTCCATGACGATCACCTTGTCGCACCGTTCAGCACGGGAGACATGGTGAGTAATCATAATCACGGTAACACCCTGAAGGGCAAACACCTGATTGATGACCTTTTCCGCGGACTCGGGATCGAGTTTCGCGTCTGGTTCATCGAGAATGAGGATCGGCGTGCCACGGTAGTGAACACGCGCCAGAGCAAGCCTCTGCTTCTCTCCGCCGGAAAAGTCTCGACCGCCGAACTCGACGCCAATTTGTGAGTCATAACCATTTGGGTCAGAACTCACTACCTCGTCGAAGTTGGCGAAACGGGCGGAGACCGCAACTGCTCCTAGGTCTACCGGCTGGTCGAGCCGAGAAGAGGCGATCTCCTCTCCGACACGACGCTCAAGCACCGTGTACTCCTGGGTCAGGGCAGAAACTACGTTACTCCAGACATTCGGCTCGAAGTTGCGCAAGCTGATGTCGCCTGCATAAATCGTGCCCGAGGTCGGATCGTAGTGCCTCATGAGAAGCGCTTGGATAGTCGACTTGCCCGCACCACTCTTGCCGACAATGGCAAGCTTGGAGCCCGGTTCAATGGTGAAGTTTACATCTCTCAATGCCTCTGTATTGGCACTGGGATAGGTAAACGAAACACCGTTAAACCTGATCCGAGGCACGGTATCGAAGCGTGGGGTAACCGGATACTCCGTTTTGATAAACGGTTTTGTGCCGAAAAAGTCTTCCTCGATGAGGATAACTCCCTTGGCACTGTTCCACTGGTCGGCAATAAGCGAAACGATCGCCTCCAAGTTGCCTTGGAAGGTTCGTGACGCCGCAATGACGATGGTGAGTGTTCCAATTTCCCCCGCCTGAACAATCGTCGAGTAGATCGCGTGAACCAGTACTCCGCAAAGTCCGAGTATCGCAAGAAGATGCGGAAACATCTCATTACGAATGCTGTATTTGCGAATCTGTTCGTAGGAGCTCAGCACTTCGCCGACATTGATATCGACCTTCTTCCTGATGGCAGGCATTTGGTTGAACATGAGCGCCTGCACAAAAGTGTTGGCCATGCGATATGGCTTCTCCAGGACACTTCTCTTCTTGTGTTGAGGAACAAGTTCTTGGAACAGGTTCCACCACTTCGATGTAAGCCGGAACTCTACAGTCATCATCGGTAGTGCGAAGAGCACCAGAATGAGGGCGTAGAATGGCTCATACCAGAGAAGGGACGCACCGAAGAGAACAAACGAAACTGTGGTCGTGAAGAGACTAAACATCTCGTCAGAAAACCAGATTCTCGTCTGCCACGAAGTGGGAAGGTCCTCTATGCGCTTGGACAGGTCGTCGAACTCTTTGCTACGAAACCGAGCAACATCGAGTGTGGCTCGGTGGTCGTTGAGCTCCCGCTGGTTGGCAAACCGAAGAGTGTGATTCCACTTGTTCCGGTAATACCAGTTGAACCTGCCGAGTACCACTCCGAAGAGAAGTACGCCGACGAGGAAAAGGCTTGAGACAAAGACGCTACTGCCGAAAAATTCGGTAAGCGTGGGCGTCCCCGGCTTAAGCATCAGTTCCTGAACCTCGTTGATAACGAAGCCCGTTGCCTGAATGCCAAAGTAAAGCAAGAGAGTTGTTCCCAGGGCAATTACTAGTCGCCCGATCGTCTCATTTCTGCTGTTTCTCCAGCAGAAAGATAGCGAGTAGCGAGCTGCAAGAAGCAGCGTCGTTACCGTCTCTTTCAATTTGTTCATCTGCTGCCTCTCTTTTGAGTAGATTGAATCAAAGAATCCTTGGTCCGAATGACAAAGGACATATTGAAGTCTGCCTTGATTATATCATAAAATACCTATGTGTCAATAGTTGTATAAATAAAAAGAGCCAGTTGGTGGTAAAACCGAACTGGCCCTTCTGAATCTGCTGATCACGATTGTCAGATCGTGAAAGGTTTGCGAAGCTCTTCGGGGTCAATCTCTCGCCCCTTGGCAAGAAGCTCGTGGGTTCTTTTCATCCGTTTTTGAGATTCTTGGAGCGCCTTCTTCCCTTCCGGAGTTGCATAGAACTCCATAACACGGCGAGCCATTTTCTTGGCTCTGGAATCAGGCTTTGTATTCATAGTCTCAACTCCTTTGTGCCTGAAAGCATCCTAGCACAGGCAAAAATAAATAAAAAAGGTCAGTTGGATTTCTCCAACTGACCCTGTGTGCACACGAGGTGCGCTATTTCGGATTAGCCATGGCGGCCTCGAAGGCACGTTTGAGCTTCTCGTCGAAGTCTGTTCCCGGTGCGCCGACCGGTAAAACAACGATGGTCGGCTGGTTCTGGGCGGGTGTCTGTACGAGCGGCGCGGGGCCCTGAACGTTGTCACAGATCGGCTTGACTTCGTCTTCACGGAAAACGTAGGTTGCCGAATTGCTTGCCATCAGGGTTCTGCACCAGAGATCGTACCTCCCGCCCGCAGCAAATTGCTGTGAGAGGGAGAAAAGACAGTCGTCACTCGGCGTTTTACTCGGCTTGCCTTTGCCTTTGCCGGCCGAGACGCCGCCGACCGGCGAGGACAGGGCGATCGAGAAGCCGCCACTGTCACACTTGTCGGACGAAGGAAAGACGCTGGGTGCGTAAGCCGGAGGCGCTTGGCGGGGGTAATCGACTTTGTTACCCTCGTTCACGACGGAAACACTTCCGCCAGTGACGTTGCCCACGGTAGCGGTCGTGTCGCCGACGGTAGATGCACCGCCCGCCCCACCCTGTCCACCCTGACCTCCTTGGCCACCTTCGCCACCCTTGGCGATGGCGGTCGTGTCACCCACGATTGCATTGGCATCCGCGTCGGCCTCAGCTTGAGCGCCGACCTCGGTCTTCACGATATTGGTGTTGACGTTGGTGTTCTCGACATCAACATCCTGGTTCATCTTGAGAACCCGTTCCCACGAGGGAGGTTCCTGCGGCGGCTCCTCCGGCGGGCCGTCATTCGGCGCACCGGCGAGGGCCACGAGAGGGAGAAGGAAAAGCACGAGAAAACTCTTCATTTCAAAGCTCCTTTTGGGTCAATATAACCCGTTCCGCGGGCAACTGTAATATAAAATATGGCTCTATGTCAAGAGTTAGCTAGAGTCCAAGTTTTTTGAGCTCCTCGATAAGTTTCTTCGTTTCTTTGGAAAGTTTGTCCGGAATCTGGACAGACATACGGATATATAAGTCACCGCGGGCCTTGCTCGAAGTGCCCGGCTGCATTGAGACATGCGGCACACCCTTACCCTTCACCCTCAAAATCGTACCGTGGCGGGTACCGGCGGGAACCTTCAGAGTTATCTCGCCGTCTAGGGTGTGAATTTTTCTCTCGGAGCCGAGGAGCGCCTCGGAGAGCTTAACCTCCAAGTCCATCAAAAGATTGTAACCTTCCTTCCTAAGATACGGGTGCTTCCTCACATGCACTTTGACATAAAGATCCCCGGGCACTCCCCCTTCAAGCAGCTCTCCCTGCCCGTTCAGGCGAATCATCTGCCCGTCGTCGATACCGGGCGGAACGCTTATGGAAACTTCTTTTTGTTTTACAAACTTTGAATTGATGACAACCTTGCGGTCAGCGCCAAAAATTGATTCCTGAAACGAGAGTTCGATATCGACGGCGATATCGCGACCGCGTCTGACGCGTCGACCGCCGAAAATTGAGGAGAGAATATCGCCAAGGTCGCCTGCGTCAAAGCCGGCGTTGCCGAAGTTTGAGAAATCGAAGCCGAAGTCGGAGGGATTAAATCCTGCGTTGCCATAAGCACCGCCTTGGAAACCGCCGGCGCCCGCTTGGCCAAAGGTGTCGTATTGGGCACGCTTCTTTTTATCCGAGAGCACGGCGTAGGCCTCGCTTGCTTCCTTAAACTTCGCTTCATTACCTCCAGCTTTGTCCGGGTGATACGCGTGCGCCAGTTTCCTGAAGGCCTTCTTGATATCCTCTTCGGAGGCGTTCTTCTCCACCCCTAGAATTTTATAGTAATCTTTCATTTATGGTGAGCTGGTCGAACCATTACTTGTTACCCTCTTCTTTCGGCTCGTCCCCGACTTCGGCATCTTTTACCTCGCCCTCCTGCTTCGGCGCGCCGGAGCCTCCGGCAGAGGCGGGCGGCGGATTCTTCGAGAGATATTCGCCGATTTTCTGCATCTCGGTCGAGAGCGCTTCGGTCGCGGCTTTAATAGAATCGACGGTACCGCTCTCACGCTCTTTCTTGAGCGCCGAGACTTTGTCATTGACCGCGGTTTTAATATCTTCAGGCACAGTCGGGCTGTCCTTGAGCGCCTTCTCGGCGGTATAGATAATCTGCTCGGCCAAGTTTTTGGCCTCGACCAAGTCCTTTTTCTTCTGGTCATCGGCGGCGTTCATCTCGGCGTCCTTCTGCATCTTCTCAATATCGGCCTTTGAGAGCCCTGAGCTTGCCTCAATCCTGATAGACTGCTCCTTGCCCGTCGCTTTGTCCTTCGCTTTTACACTCAAAATACCGTTAGCATCAACGTCGAAAGTAACCTCAACCTGTGGCACACCGCGAGGCGCGGGCGGAATGCCGTCGAGGATAAAGCGACCGAGCGACTTGTTGTCCGCGGCCATCGCGCGCTCGCCCTGAACGATGTGAATCTCGACGGAAGTCTGGCTATCGGCGGCGGTGGAGAAAACTTGCGCCTTCGCCGAGGGAATTGTCGTGTTCTTCTCTATAAGTTTCGTTGCCACGCCGCCCATGGTCTCGATTCCCAAAGAGAGCGGAATAACATCGAGAAGCAAAACATCCTTAACATCACCAGCGAGAATTCCTCCTTGAATCGCGGCGCCGAGAGCGACGACTTCGTCGGGGTTGATGGACTTGTTCGGCTCCTTGCCGAAGAATTTTCTCACCGCCTCTACTATCAGGGGCTGACGAGTCTGGCCGCCGACGAGAATCACTTCGTGAAGATCGCCCGTTTTAAAGGGCGAGGCCTCCATCGCCCGCTTGGTAATCTCCATGGCGCGGTCGACGAACTCGCGCGAAAGTTCTTCAAGCTTCGCCCTCGAGAGCTTCATTAAGAGGTGCCTCGGACCGGAAGCGTCGGAAGTTACGAAGGGAATATTTATTTCCGTCTCGGTTGCGGTCGAAAGCTCGATTTTTGCCTTCTCGGCGGCTTCGTCCAGGCGCTGGAGGGCCAGAGCGTCGGAGCGCACATCAATACCGGACTCTTTCTTAAACTCTCCCGCGATGTAGTTGAGAACCTTCTGGTCGATGTCCCTGCCGCCGAGGTGTGAGTCGCCGTCGGTTGATTTGACCTCCACGACATCGTCTCCCACTTCCAGAATCGAGATGTCGAAGGTCCCGCCGCCGAAATCGAAGACGGCAATCTTTTCATTCTTCTTTTTATTAAAGCCGTAAGCGAGAGCGGCGGCGGTCGGCTCGTTGATAATGCGCTTGACGTCGAGCCCCGCGATCTGCCCCGCGTCCTTAGTCGCCTGGCGCTGGGAGTCGTTGAAGTAGGCCGGCACCGTGATAATCGCTTCGGTAATCTTTTCACCGAGCTTCGCTTCGGCGTCGGTCTTCAATTTCTGTAAAATCATCGCGGAGACTTCTTCGGGACGATAATCTTTGTCCGCGAGCCGGACGAGCACCCCGCCGTTCGGACCAGCCTTAACCTCGTAGGGGACGGTTGCTTTATCCTTCTCTACGCCAGGGTCGGCGAAAGTGTGGCCGATAAAGCGCTTGATGCCGAAGACGGTGTTCTTCGGATTGGTTACGGCCTGACGCTTCGCGAGGAGTCCCACCAGGCGGTCGCCCGTCTTTGAGACCGCTGCAATCGAGGGGGTCGTTCGCGCCCCCTCGGCGTTCTCGATAATTTTCGGCTGGCCGGCTTCCATGACCGCTACGGCCGAATTTGTCGTTCCTAGATCTATCCCAATGATTTTTGCCATATTATTTATTGTTCTTGCTTATAAATTCTCCGACTTTGACCTTCGCCGGACGCACAAGTTTGCCATTTAATTTATATCCTTTTTGTAAAACTTCAAGTACTTTGTGGTCGTCACCGCTATTTTCTGTCGGCACCGTCGCCATCGCCTCGTGTTCATGCGGACTAAACCTTTTGCCCAAGGGCTCGACTTCTTCAAGCCCCGCCGCTTTCAGCGCCGCAAGGAGCTGAAGATACGGCGGCCGCAGGTTCTCGAGCCCCTGGGAGAGACCGGCCTGGAAACTGTCGAGAACCGGGATAAGTTCCTCGATAAGAGAGAGGTTTGCGAATTTAACGAACTCGGCCTTGGCCTCCTCGTCGCGGCGGCGGAGATTCACAAAGTCCGCCTGGGCTCTCTGCCAGCCGTCTAAGTGTTCCTTTGCTTTGGCCTCGGCTTCCTTCAGTCTTTCTCGGAGCTTCTTTTCGGTGTTCGGCGAGGCCTCTGACTCCGGATCTTCTTCTATCACGATGTCATCGTTTTCCTCCTTCATTTGCTTTTATCGCTTACTCCACTGTGGTGCTTTGCGCGCTTTCTTGAGGCCGAACTTTCGGCGCTCTTTAGCGCGCGGGTCGCGTTTCAGGAACCCCCTGGTTTTTAGCTTGGTGCGGAGATTGTGGTCGAGCGAGACGAGCGAGCGGGCAATGCCGTGGCGCAGAGCCTCGGCCTGGGAAGCCGTCCCGCCGCCTTTAAGCTTTGCCGTGATGCTGAATTTCTCCGGAGTGTGTTCAAAGACCGACATGATAGCGTGGCGGAGAGCTTGGGTCGGGAAATATGTTTCAAAAGACTTTTCGTTGACCAGAATAGAGGTCTTCGAAGCGGCAGCAAGACGCACGCGCGCGACGCTCGTCTTTCTCCTCCCTACTGCCTCAATGTATTTGTGTTTCTCCGTCATGTTATTTATGGTGAGTTTGTCGAACTATTCCTTGATCTTGAGGTTCTTCATCATCCTCGGGCGAAGCTTATTCTTCGGCAACATGCCGTAGATCGCGCGGCGGAGAACTTCGCGAGCACCCTTGGTCGCGACCACCTCTGAAAGCGAGCGGGCCTTAAGGTTGCCCGGGTAGCCCGAGTGGGTGTAATACATCTTCTCCTTCAGTTTCTTGGGCGAGAGCGACATTTGGGCGGCGGAGACCACTTCAACCTCAACTTCGGGAATTCTGTTTCTCGCGAAGTCGGCGCGATTCTTGCCCATGAGAATAACCGCCACCTCTGTCGCGACTCTTCCCGGGACTCTCCCTTTGGCGTCTATGACGTGCTTCTTCATATTTATACAAATTCTATAATCGCCATCTTGCTTGCATCCGAAGCTCTCGGAGCGAGCTTAACCACTCGGGTGTAGCCGCCGGACCTGTCTTTATAAGTCCGTGAGAGCTCCAGAGCAATCTTTTTCGCGGTCTCTTTGCCGACTCGACTCTCGAGTTCGCGGCGCGAGGCAAGGGTTTGTTTCTTGCCGAGGGTTATCAACTTTTCCATATAGGGACGGAGCTCTTTTGCCTTCGGCTCCGTTGTCTTAATCTTCCCCCGCAGGGCCAGAGAGTACGCGAGCGAGCGCATCAGGGCTCGCCTCTGGTTTCTTTCCCGTCCGAAT
This sequence comes from Minisyncoccia bacterium, assembly GCA_049651785.1. Taxonomy (GTDB): domain Bacteria; phylum Patescibacteriota; class Minisyncoccia; order Phycocordibacterales; family Zambryskibacteraceae; genus UBA5004. The sequence goes on along the minus strand of JBASCT010000021.1, from coordinate 24,294 downwards.
TTTCTGTTGGCCTTGTGGTGTCTCATTTACTTCAGCGTGATACCGAATTCACCCAAGGCCTTCTTGATTTCCTGAAGACCTTTGGCGCCAAGACCCGCGATCTCAAGCAGGTCTTTCTCTTTCTTCCTGGCCAAGCCGCCGACCGTGCGGATATTGGCAAGCGAAAGGGCGTGCTGAGCGCGGACGGAGATGTCGAGCGACTCAACGCGGGTCTTGAGCACTTCCGGATCAACTTCGCTTTCGGCCCCGTTCGTCTTCTCCTCTTTATCGATTCTGTCGGCGACAACGGGCTCCTCTTCTCTGAAGCCGACAATGGCCTTGAGCTGGTTTATCATAATCTCTATCGCGTGCGTAAGGGCGGCCGAAGGCGAGATGGAACCGTCGGTCTCGATGGAGATTCGGAGTTTGTTGAAATCGGTCCTGTCGCCGACACGCATGTTCTCCACTTCGTAGCTTGCGCGACGAATGGGGGTGAAAATGCCGTCGAGCGCAATCGTGCCGATATCGACGCGGGACTTCTCAATCATCTCCTTCGGCATGAAGCCCAGACCCTTCTCCGCTTTTATCTCCATTTCAAGCGAAGCGTTCTTGCCGGTAAGAGTGGCAATAACCTCGTCGGGGGTAAAGATTTCTACCTGTCCGGGAGTCTCGAGGTCGGAGGCTTTTATCACCTTCTCGCCCTTGGCCTTAAGATAGAGCGTCTGCGGCTCGTCGGTGGTGAAGCCCATACGGATTTTCTTAAGATTTAAGAGAATCGTCACGACATCTTCCTTCACTCCCTCAATAACCGAGAACTCGTGGTTTACCCCCGTAATCTTTACGGAAGTGATAGCAACACCCGGCAGAGACGAAAGGATGATGCGGCGAAGCGAGTTTCCCAGCGTGTGACCGTAGCCAGGGTAAAGACCTTCTATTTCGAAAACACCGCTCTCCTTTTCCTCAAATACGACCTTTGGCTTGGAAGGTAAAAGTATTGTGTAATCTGCCATAAAATATAAAAAATTAAGGTTTTAATTATAACACTACCTGTTATAGAATTCAATAACAGTGCCTAAATCGAAGACGTGTTCCTGCGGGACGTAGACCGGCTCCCCTTCGACCGTCGCCTCGCGAAGAGCGGGGTCGACCTTGAGCCAAGCCGGCACGGTAACCGTCTTCATCCTCTCCTCCACCTCCGCGAAAAGCGGGCTGGAGACGGAACCCTGTCGGATAGAGACCTTATCCCCCTTCTTTAGAAGGATTGAAGGGATGGTGACACGCTTGCCGTTGACGAGAGTGTGGCCGTGGCTCGCGGCTTGTCTCGCCTGGGCACGAGTCTTCGCGAAGCCGGCGCGATAGAGCGCGTTGTCGAGCCGAGTCTCGAGCATCAAGAAAAGTTTTTGCACCGGCTCTTTGGCGCCGAGAGCTCGGCCGGCGTAATTGCCGAACTGCCTTTCGCTCATGCCGTAGGTGTAGCGCGCCTTCTGCTTTTCAAGAAGCTCTTGGCCGAATTCGCTCGCCGGTCTTTTGGAACTCTTGCCGCTTTTCTCCTTCCTGGCGAGGGAGAGGGTGTATTTGGGCGTTTGGGTCTTCTCGAAGACTGGGGCTCCCAAGCGTCTGGCAATTTTGTATTTCGGTCCTATTTTCATATTATTTATAGTGAGTGCATCGAACTAGGTTCTTCTTGGTTTAGGGGGCTTCGGTCCGTTGTGCGGCACGGCGGTCCTGTCCTGAATACTTACAAGACCAATACCCTTTGAGATAAAGCCCCGGATCGCCGATTCGCGGCCGGAACCAACGCCGTTGACCACAACCCTGACTTCCTTTACACCGATATTTGCGGCCTTCAGAGCCAGAGTCTCGCCCACTTTCGCGGCGGCGAAGGGGGTGCCTTTCTTCGCGCCCTTGAAACCGAGCGAACCGGACGATGACCAGGCGAGGGTGTTCGACTTGTTGTCGGTGAGCGTCAGTTTAGTATTGTTGTAAGTTGACTCTATATAAAGAACGCCCGAGTCGACGCGGCGACGGGAAGATTTCGACTCGTCGCCACCTTCCTTAACGGCAGGAGCCTCGCCCTTGACGACGGCTGCGGCGGATTCCTCTTCTGTTTTTACTATTCGCTTTTTACCCATTTTATTTATAGTGAGTTTGTCGAACTATTTCTTCTCGGCTACTTTTCTGCCGGTACCCATAGTCTTTCTCGCGCCCCGCTTGGTTCTCGCGTTGGTCTTGGTGCGCTGACCATACACAGGCAAGTTCCTCAGGTGGCGCATGCCCCTGTAGGTCTTGATGTCTTTGAGTCTCTTGACATTGCCAGCGACCTCGCGCTTCAGGTCACCTTCGATAGTCAGGCCTTCGATTGCGGCGCGGATCTTATTTTCTTCCTCCGTGCTCACCTCCTTGGGCTTCTTGCCGTACTCAACACCGGCTTTCTTTAAAATGCTTCGGGCGCGCGAACGGCCGACGCCGTAGAGGACCGTTAGCCCAATTTCAAGACGCTTATGGTCGGGAATGGTGATGCCGAGTACTCTCATCTAACCTTGTCTTTGTTTATGCCTCGGATTGGCTTTGCAGGTAACGTAAACATAGCCCTTTCTTCGGACTATTTGGCACTTGGCACAGAGCTTCCTGACCGCCGCCTTAACTTTCATAACAGGTCTCGATTCTAACCCGAACCGGCTTTTCTGTCTAGAGACGTTTGATAATTCTGGCTTTACCGCCGTATGGCTCAAGTTCCAGAAGCACCCTGTCCCCCACAAGGACCCTGATGCGATTAAGCCGCATTTTGCCGGAAAGGTAAGAGAGCACCTCTTCGCCGGTCTCATCGAGCTTCACTCGAAACATTATATTCGGCAACGATTCGGTGACGACACCGGTCTTTTCCAAATCAGGATTTTTGCCTTGAGCCATTGCTATTTAACGTCGAGCTTTTTGATTAAGATATCTTCGCCGTCTCGCGGAAACGAAGTTTTCCAAAAGGGTCTCAAGGCAACATTGGCGCTCTCGACCGTCGGATAATTATTAAGAATGGCGTTTATCTCTTTCTTCGACTTACCGAGAAGATCCGATTTGAGAGCGGTCTCATCCGTGCGCCAAACTGCCGTGGCGCTGCCAGAGACGGTAAAGCTTATTTCGTCGGCGGAGAGGGCACTCGAGCTCGAGCCTTCGGCGAAGGCGAAGTCGAGTTCTTCAAGAGAAAAGAGATCGACCAAGTCACCGGGAGCGAGGGCCGCTTTTTCCCTCGCGAGGTGAGTCGAGAGATCGACGGCCTTGAGCATAACTCCTTCCAGATTACCCCTAAGGTTAAACATGGCGCTCGAGCGGTTTGTGGACTCGGTCTGCGGCAATTCTTCAAACGAGAAGGACGAAAGGTCTGGTAAAATAACGAATCCCTCCGGCGACTGGGCTCTAGCTTCGGAAAGAAGTTCGACCTTCAAGCTTTCTTCAAGCTCGGCGCGGGCGTTCGCCTTGTCCACCTCGCTTATCGCCTTCTCCGTCCCGACAAAGCCGCCCGTCATAGGCGTCTTGGAGCGCGCGTAAACGTTGGAGAAAAGAGAGCCGCCCTTGAGACCCGGCAAGGTAAAGTCCGAAAGACCGATGTTGTATTCGGCGCCGGGCTTATCGGCGTAAACCATCACCTCAACCGAGCCGGGCTCCTCCTTGCCGCCAACAAGCTTTTTGCCGGGAACAGAAATGTCGTTCTGGGTTCTGTAAACTTTGCCATCGGCAGTTTCGAAACGGGTGGTGGCGCGGAGTTTCTGTGGTTCTTTGGTCGCATTGTTGTAGACAACGATAGTACCGCTCGACTTGCGGCTCACCTCGGCCTCACCGGAGGCGGAGAGGCTCTTTCCCTTGTCTTTGGAAAGTTTGATGACGCTAAATATTAGTCCGGCGCCGGACTTGGTGGCACTGTATTCCTCCCCTTCGAAAGATACGGCCGCCGACTTCGGTGTGTAGGAGAAAGTGGCGCCATCGAAGATGGAGAGCAAGATAAAGATGAAAACAAGCATCGCGCCAAGACCGATGGCAATCCAAGCCCTTTTGCCCGGGAGCTTCGGGAAACGCGCGCCTGTTCTGTGAAAATCGAATTCCTGAGTATCCGATTCGAGAGAAGTTTTGGGCGGAGGGGGTGGCGCTGACTCTGGGCGGGGTGGAAAAGACGGCGCGACATCGGAGAGTTTGCGGCGACTTTCGGGAATGGGAATATTCCTGATGGTTCTCTTGCGCTCGGGTACAATCATGTCTTCAAGGTGTTTCATCGCTTCTAGATTATAGCTTATCCTGGGCTATTCCAAAATAGCTTTTATCCTTCGCGTCCCTTGGGAGACCGCTTCTTCTTTAATAATGCGGAATCGGCCGAGAACACGAGTGTTTTCCACGTGCGGTCCGCCACAGAATTCAAGGCTGAAGTCCCCGATTTTATAAACTCTGACCTTGTCACCGTATTTCTCTTCGAAAAGTCCAATGGCACCTCTCTTCTCAGCCTCCGCGAGAGGAATGTCTTCGTGGGAGACTATCAGGGCTTCTCGTATTTTTTCGTTGACCAGATTCTCTACTTTTTGCTTTTCTTCTTCCGTGAGTTTCCTCGGGAAAGCGAAGTCGAAGCGCAGGCGCTCGGGAGTAATATTCGAGCCACGCTGAAAAGTTTCCGGACCGAGGACCGTCCGCAGCGCTTGGTGCAGGAGGTGCGTTGCCGTATGGAACTTCACTTCCGCGTCGCTTGTGCCCGCGAGCCCGCCTTTAAACTTTTGTTCCATGCCGGCCGAGGACACTTCCCGGTGCTTGGCGAATTCCTTTTCGAATTCCGCTTGCTCGAGTTCCGGAAATTTGTCGCGGATAACATCGAAAGGCAAGCCGAAGGTGTTGTAGAGGCCAAAGGCCGCCTGCGGGGTAATTGTGCTAAGTCGGTCAAGCTCCTTTTTGCCGAGCTCTAGTGCTGCCATAAATTGCGCCCTCTCCTCAGCCACAACCTTCCAGATAAGATCGCGGTTGAGTTCGGGAAAGCTCGCGGTCGTGATATTGAGTCCAAGCTTAACTTCCGTTTCGGTAAATTGGGCGAGGATTCGGCGTAAGAGGCGGCGCAAGATGTAGCCGGCGCCCTTATTCTCCGGCACGACACCGTCGTTTATAAGAAAAGAGATGGCGCGCGAGTGATCGGCGAGAATTCGTTTCTTCTTTTCGTTCGTAAGCTTCGGCAGAATAGTTATAAGCTTCTTGAAAAGGTCCGTGTCGAAAACGGTTGGCACCTTCTGCACCACCTTGGTGAGACGTTCGAGCCCCATGCCCGTATCGATGCCCTTAATCTCAAGGGGCTTTAAAGTTTTATCTCTATTCTGATAGAACTCGTTGAAGACGATATTCCAGATTTCTATGCCATCCACATAAATTTCCGTGGTCGGTCCGCAGGGTCCTTCTTCTCCCGTCGGACCCCAGAAGTTATCGGCGCGTCCGAAAGCTTTGACTTCTAGACTCGGGTCAAGTTTTTTCCAAATCGCTTCCGATTCCGCATCTTTCGGCACGCTCATTTCTCCTTCGAAAACAGTGACATAATCTATTTTTAAACCCATAACTTTCGTCACGAATTCATGGGCATATTCTATGGCCTCTTTTTTCCAATAACCGCCGAAACTGAAATTGCCGAGCATTTCGAAGAATGTCAGGTGCCGCTCGTCCCCCACCTCCTCGATGTCGGAGGTGCGAAGACATCTTTGGGCGGAAGCGACATTTTTCGAGCCGAAGGCGTTTTCGGCATCTGCCTTTCCCAGATAATACGGCTTAAACTGCTGCATGCCGGCAGTAGTAAAGAGGACCGAAGTATCGTTTTGCGGCACGAGCGATGAGGAGGGTACCGGCGTGTGACCCCGCTCGCGGAAGAACTCCAAGAATTTCTCCCTGATTTCCCTGGACTGCATGGAAGTCAATATATCACAATTAACTTAGAGTTTTTAAAATCGCGAAATCGTTTTTGAGCGTGCCCAAGAGCGCTTGGTTGTAAATCGCGGCGGCGGGGTGGTAGAGAGGCACGACAAGAAGCTTTTCCTCCCCTAGTTTCGTTTCAAAGACCTTGCCGTGAATGCGGCTAATGGGCCCAAGCTCCCACTCGAGACCGTAGCGACTCATAACATACTGCATGGAAAAGCGGCCCAAGGTCGCAACGATTTTCGGCCGCATTATTTCTATCTGGCGGTCGAGGAAGGGGGCATAAAGGTCTATTTCCGAAGGCTCGGGGTCGCGGTTCGAGGGTGGTCGGTCTTTGACAATATTTGTCACGTAAACGTCTTTCCTATCAATGCCGATGGAGGCGAGGAGCTCGTCGAGAATCTTGCCGGCCCGGCCGCAAAAAGGTCTGCCCGTCTTCGCCTCCGTCTCTCCCGGCGCCTCGCCCACAAACATGATTTTCGCCAAGTGACTGCCCTCTCCGATGACAGGAAAATATTTGTTCGCCACCCGATATGCGTAGAGGGGCGAGCTGGTGAGATTTATAATTTCGTCTTTTATTTTCTTCAGAGCCCCGTCGATATCACTCATTTACTTTCTTGGAAACGATTTTCTGCTCTATGATCCAAAAGACGGTGAAGACAAGAATGGTCGCCGCCGCGGTGAAAAAGGCGAGAGGCAGGAGGCCGTAGCCGACCGCCATGCCGATGCCCGCCGCCACCCAGAGTCCGGCCGCCGTGGTGAGTCCCGTTACCGTTGAGTCCTTAAGAATTATCGTGCCGCCACCGAGAAAGCCAATACCCATGACAATCCCCGCCGCCATCCTCATAGGGTCGGCGAAGTTCTCTGCCGTCGGAACAACAAAGCGCGCAATCAGGATAAAAAGGCATGAGCCCATGGAAACCAGGCCGAAAGTTCTGAAGCCCGCGCTCTTACCCGCCATCGTGCGTTCGAAGCCGAGCATGGAGCCGAGTACCAAAGCAATCATCAAAAGATAAAGTGAGTCTGTCATAGTCCTGCTATTTCGCTAATAACGGGTTGAGGGTCAAAGTCTTTACCCAAAAAGTTTTTAAGCAAATCTGGATTCTTCTTTATCTCGGAGCAGAGCACCACGCGAGCTTCGAGTAAAGTTTTTTTATCCGAGGGTGAAAGTGAAGTGAGGCAAGTAATCGGGTGGAGTCCCTCCGCCTCAACCATGTCTTGCAAATTGCCCTTTTCCGGATAGTTCCATCCTATCATAGTCAGATTGGTGCAGACGCCGTAGTGGACGGCGGTGCTTGAGAACTTGGTGTTAGTGACGAGCCAGGAGTCGGTAATCTTTCTGTTGGTTCCGCCATAGTTGTAGACATTATCCTTCAGATCATCGAAGCGCGCTTTGATATAAAGAACGACTTTCAGATCGGACTTGGTGCCGAGTTCGTTGTGGAACTTCGCTTCGACCATGATAAGTTTCTTGGCGTTGTAGGCGACAACGTCAACTTCGTGCGGGACGCAGCCGCCGAGAACGGTCTGGCGAGTTTTGCACTCGAAACCCTTGGCTTTGAGAATTTCGGCAATGAAATCTTCGAAGGGAAAGCCGGACGGTCCGAGGTCCATGATGGCGCGGCGGAGAGAGTAGCTTCTGGCGATGGGCTTACTCGTGTTCGCAAGGAGCGAGAAGGCGTGCTGGTAAATCTGGGAGGTTGTCATGCCGTCGTGAAGCTCCGGCATGACGTGGCTTAAAACACTTGTCACTATCTCATCGGAGGCGCCAGCGTTAAGAAGCGAGGCGCGCAGTTTCTCGGGGTCAAACGCTTCGCGCTCGCCGTTCGCCTTTAGGATTATTATTTGCTTGTTGAACTCTGCCACGCCCTTAATTATAACCGAGAAACACTTTCTCCATCACTCCGCCGCCAAGACATGTCTCCTTGTCATATAAGACTATAGACTGCCCGAGTGAGAGTCCTTTCATCGGCTTATCGAATTTTATTTCAAGTTTGTCTTCCAGTTTTTGGAGAGTCACCGGCACTTTTTCTCCACGGTATCTGATTCTTGCGGTTGTCCTGCTTGAGCTCGGCTCAGTAATCAAATTCAAGTCTCCGGCCACAACCCCTTTAGGTGAGTACGAAATAATCTCTGGCTCGTGGTTTGAGACCGTGAGGGTATTGGCCTTTAAATCCTTGGCCACGACATAGAAGGCGCCGTCGGTCGATTTCTTTTTGGTAATCTCAAGACCATGCCTTTCCCCTATCGTGTAAAACACGGCACCCTGATGGAGCCCGATAGCGACACCCTTGGTGTCGAGCACCTTGCCTCGTTTCGGCGGAATAAAGTACGAGAGAAATTCCGACATTTCCACGTCACCTATAAAGCAGATGCCTTGGCTATCCTTCTTCTCCGAGACGGGTAGTCCGAATTTTTGCGCAAGTTTACGAACCTCTTTCTTTTCCAAATCACCGATAGGAAACAAGATGTGCGGCAGGTCCGCGCGCGGAATAGTCCAGAGAAAGTAGGATTGGTCCTTTTCTCCATCCCGACCCTCGAGAAGTTTGCCCCCCTCAACCCTCGCGTAGTGACCCGTGGCGATAAAATCGGCGCCTAATTCTCGAGCCCTCTTCCAGAACGAGCCGAATTTTATTTCCTTGTTGCATAAAACGTCTGGGTTGGGGGTGAGTCCCAGTTTATATTCCGCTATGGCGCGGTCAACAACGCCCTTTTTATATTCGTCGGAGAAGTCGAAGAAAAGAAACGGAATCTCAAGCGCCGCCGCCACCCGCATCGCGTCCCTTCTCTCTTCGCGCCAACTGCAGGGCAGAAAATCGGGTTGCCAGACTTTTATAAAAACACCGGTCACGCTAAAGCCTTGCTTCTTAAGAAGGGCTGCCGAGACGGCGGAATCCACTCCACCTGAGAGGCCGACGAAAACTTTTTTCTTCATCTGCCCCATCCTACATAAAAAGAAAGCGCCGCGCACTAGGTGCGCAGCGCTTGTTCTAATTCAGGACCGCTTGAGGCGGAAAATAATTCTTGTATCAAGAGGAATCTTGTGGCTTGGCCTGAAGAAACGAGCGCCAAGAATCGCCGACTCGTAGTACTGGGATAGGTAGTAGATGTGGTGTATCCCACCTTTACGTACAACGCTATCCATGGCGAGAAAGGTCTTGTCGCAGAGTGGCTGGATAATCTCGCGGCGCAAGACCAGAGCGTCACTTGGCTCACAGAGGCTATGGCCCAGACTCCTTATACGCGCCCACACTTCGGCGTAAAACGGCGGCAGGTCGCGATAATAGTCGAGGTCGCGGACCCGAGCCCACGCAAACGCGACTGTCTCGGAAAATTTCTTCTCCGCACGCTTCTTTTGGGAAGTGAAGTACTCCCTTACTACTGGGTGGATATAGTAAGTTTCCGGCGGGAGTTCTGAGAGTAGTTCATCGTCAGACTTACCGCCGACACTTGTCTCCAGAAAAACCGGAAAGACCGGATCATCCGGAGGCGGACCGTCGACGATTACGAACATGTTTCTATCCCCTTTTCCTGAATTTGTTAAAGGTACCTGCCGACGAGAGTTATATGCTTAATTTAAATAGTTGTCAATTATCTGATTAACCGTCTTTTCTTCTCCACATGCTCGTCAAAGGTGCGCGAGTAATACATCGCTCCGTCATCCCCGGTGAGAAAGTAGAGATAGGGCGTCGTCGTGGGGCTAAGGGCGGCGCGGATACTTTCTAACCCGGGGTTAGAAATCGGTGTTGGCGGCAAGCCTCTGTAGAGATAGGAGTTATAGGGTGATTTAATTTTGAGGTCTTCGGCCGTCAGCTCTTTGGTCGTCTTGCCGTTGATATAGGCGAAGCTCGTGTCTACCTGAAGAGCAATGTCGTTGTCGAGTCTCTTCCATAAAATACCGGAAACGATTCTCATGTCCTCGGAACTTTTCGCCTCGCCTTCAAGGATTGAAGCCATTTTTATAATTTCATCCAAGGTTCTCCCGGATTGGGCAATCTCGGCGAGAAGCGGTTCCAGTCTTCTCTCGAAGTTGTCGCTAAACATTTTTACGGTCGAGGAGGCCGTGGCCGTTATCGGCACAAAATAAGTGTCGGGGAACATAAAGCCTTCTTGGGCGAGCTCCTTGAAGTCTTTTTTGTTGAAATAACCAAACCTTCCGTCGAAGAGATTTGAAATTTTTTCGATTGTGAAGCCTTCGGGTACGGTGAGCTTAATCGTCTCAATACCGTGGCGACCGTAGAGAATTCTCCAAGCGATTCTAAGCGAGCTTTGCGGTCGATCCATAAAGTATTCGCCGGCTTTCATATCGCGCTCGCCACCCATGAGGATGGCGAGGGCACGGAACCAAAACGGCGAGCGAATAACCCGAGCTTCAGAGAGTTCGCGCGAAAGTGCGAAGAGGTCCGTGCCTTCCTTGACGACAATTAAAGATTTTTCTGGGAAACCGCGCGGCGCCGAGAGAGCAAATACGAGGATTAAAAACAAAACGGCGCCGAGAGCGGCAAGGTGGATTCGCCAGTTTTTAGGAAGCGCCGAAAACATCTTCTAATTCGGCGACCTCTCCGAGGCATCCTCTACCTCCAAGTGTTTGACGGGCAAGTTTGGCGGCGCGGTCGCTTTCTTAGAAGGCACGCGAGCAAGGGTCGGCGTCGTTATGGCCCTGCCCGGGAAGTGATAAATCGTGGCGAGCTCCTCGGCCGTGAGAATAAAAGGCTTCCCGCGCAAATGTTTAAAAGGCACATTGAAAAACGACCTTCTTTTATAGGCCTCAAGCAGCGTGCGCGAATTGCGTTTCTTGCCGAAGTTACGAAAATCTTCCCATTCATAGTCGGTGTTAAGCATCCAGTCCGGACGGAAACTGTTGAGGCTCTGGGAACCGAATTGGCGCAAACTGCCCAGGAGTCCGCCGATTCGCCCTTTACTGAAAATACCAATCGGCGCGGTGTATAAAACTCTAATCATGGTGTCAAAAGCGGGTTTGGCGGCGTTGCGCTCTATCGCTTCGATGGTCTTGTCCTGGGTTCTCGTGAGAAAGGTCATGTAGGGCATGGAATCTTTGTCGCCCGTTGCCTTGGTCGGCTTAGTGAACGATTCCTTTTCGATAATCTTTGTTATTTCCTTCTTTATACCCTCTTGCCAGTCGGACTTGGGAAAAATACGGGTATCTTTAAAACCTTCTTTGCGGTGAGCCTGAACCAAAATCTGGAACCAAGCTTGCTCACCGGGCTTAAGAGAGCCTAGCTGTTCGAGAACCGGCATAATCGGGTCGACAATTTCCTCGGGTTCCTTGCCGCCTCTATCGAGTTCGTAGTCGATGTAAGTTTTGATTGGATAGGCGTCGGCCTTATTGAGTTTGATCGTAGCGCCCCAGATGTCCATTCTCTTCGGATCGTAGATTACTTTCAGCGCGTAGTCGTCTTGAGCTTCGAAAATTTCAACCCCCGGATATTGCGCGTAGATGCGCGACTCGATGATGCTTTTCCATTGCGGGAAAGCCCAGATGAAAAATTTGACCTCACCACCGAGTGAAACTATCTCGAAAGAGAACCACGATCTGACCCGCCCGTTCAAATAGACATCAGTCAGCGAGCCGACGACACCCTCGTGAAGGCCGTTGAAAACGACTTCCATGGCCGCGGGCGAGCGCTCGATCTCCTTAGGAAGTTTTATCTCGAGAAGCATGGCGCCCTTGGACCTGATCCATTCGCGGCGTTTGTAGGAAAGCCAAGTGTTCATGAAGAGACTGAACATGGCTATCGGGAGCCAGATAGGCCAGGTGGCGGCGACGTAGCCCCAGATTCTTAAATAAAGGTCGGTCTGGAAAAGAGAAATAAACTCTTCAATCATTACTTAATTTTACACGCTTTTGGATGCTTCTCAAACCCCAGGTTTAGGCATTATGGTATCTGTTGGCGGAGTCTTTTTTGAAATACTTCGGATTCTGGAGGTTAACGAGAATCGTGTTTTCCTTAACGTAGCGCTCCTTGAGGGTTTTCTCGATAATCTTGTCCTTGGTCAGGGGTCCCTCTTTCTCGATGATATTCCTGATGACATCTTTAACCACACCGGACATGTAACCCCACTCGGCGAGAGCATAAAGCCCGCGGCCGACAAGAACAAAGCGCGGGTCCTTGATAAGTTCGTTGTGGGTCGTGGCGACATGCGCTTTTTTATTAAAATATTTTGTGATGGCCTTGGCCACTTCTTTGAAGTGGATTGGTGAGCCGTGCTTTCTGATGACAAGGAAGGCGTAATCGCGCATACCTTTGGCATTGACGTTGGAAGAAGAAGATTTACCCCATTCGCCCAAGGGATTCTTGCCTATTTTGTGGGAGAGCGAGAGCCAGCGCTTGACCACCTCTTCGTTTTTATACTTTTCGTTTATGTCTTTGACCTCGTCTAAGAAGGAGTCAACCATATCGCTCTCGAACACAAGTTCATCGTCGGAGAGTTTGGAGTAGAGCTTGCGGAGGGCCGTCTTAATCTTCGCGGCAAGCTCTTGATCGACATGCCAGTGGTGTTTGAACTCCTCGTCCTCTTTCTCGCGCTTGAAGCTCTCGCCGATAACGAGCAGGAAATGAAAATGGTTCTGGGTGCTCTGGTCTTTTGAGAGATGGTTCAGAAGATCTTTTTCGGAGACAATACCGCCGAGCTCCATGATAAGCGCCTTGAGTTCCGTAAGAGCCGACTCTGACTCCTTGTAGGTCTTTGATTTCCTGATAGTGGCGAGGGAGTGATTCTCAATCTGACGGACACGCTCACGGGTAATGCTGTATTTCTTGCCAATGGTGTCGAGGGTCATCTTGCCCGTTTTCGCGCCCAAGCCGTAGCGACTCACAAGTACATCCTGCCCCCTTTTCGTCAAACTTGATAAAAGGCGCTTGACGACCTCCTTGGGTTTGAAATTTAAAACAAGCTTCTCGCTCATAATTGTTTCGTATTTGTATCACCTATACAAACACGTGTCAAGTGAGCGTCAAGTAACGATGCTTACAATCTTTTTCGGCACAATAATGACCTTCTTTGGCGCCTTGTTATTGAGCCATTTTTGGGACGCCTCAAGGGCTTGTCTTTTTATCTTCTCCTCACTATCACCTTTGGATATAACAATCTCAGCTCTAACTTTTCCATCAACCTGCACGGCTATTCTTATGGATTCGAGCTCAAGTTTGCCATTTTCGTACTTAGGCCATTCCTCAAGATGAATTGATTTTTTATGTCCGAGATCGTGCCAAAGTTCCTCCGTTATATGCGGCGCAAATGGGGCAAGAAGCAAGAGCAGGGCTTCGAACTCTTCTTTCGTTATCGTCTCTCGCTTGTCGAGAGTGTTTACATAAATCATAAGTGCCGAAACAGCCGTGTTGAATCCCATGGTCTCTATGTCGTCAGAAATTTTTTTAATCGTCTGGTGCAGAGCTGTTTCTTCACTACTAGATTTATCAGAGATTTTTTCTTTAAGCCTCCAGACTCTTTCGAGAAATCTTCTGGGACCAACGAGCGAATCCTCGTTCCAGCTGATCGCTTGTTCAAACGGTCCCATAAACATTTCGTAAAGGCGCATGGTGTCGGCGCCGAAGCGCTCGACAATATCGTCTGGATTCACGACGTTGCCCCGCGATTTGGACATCTTCTCGCCGTTCTCGGCAAGAATGAGCCCGTGCGAAGTGCGCTTTCGGTACGGCTCGTCCGTGGGCACAAGGCCGAGGTCGTATAAAAATTTATTCCAAAAGCGGGAGTAGAGAAGGTGGAGAACGGTGTGTTCCATCCCCCCGTTGTACCAATCGACCGGCAGCCAGTTTTTTAGCGCTTTTGCCGACGCGAATTCTTTATTATTTTCCGGATCGGCGTAGCGCAGGAAGTACCACGAGCTCCCCGCCCAGTTGGGCATCACGTCCGTCTCCCGTCTTGCCTCCCCTTTGCACTTCGGACACTTAACACGAACCCATCCTTCTATACTGGCAAGGGGTGACTCGCCGTCATCTCTCGGCTCGTACTTCTCCACCTCTGGAAGTTCTACGGGCAAATCTTTTTCCGGCACGGGGACGATACCACAGGAGGTACAGTGAATAACCGGTATCGGCTCGCCCCAGTAACGTTGGCGGGAGAAAATCCAGTCGCGGAGTTTGTATCTCGTGACTTGCTTCCCGAATTCACCATTCTCGGCTTTTTTATAATCTCTGATTACGGGAATCTTGTACTTCTCGGCAAAGGCGAGGTCGCGCTCGTCATCAGCGGGCACGCCCATGACAGCGCCCGTACCGTAGTCGGAGAGTACATACTCGGCCTCCCAGACGGGAACTTTTTCTTTCGTCGCGGGGTTTGTCACATACTTTCCCGTAAACTTATCAGCCTTGCCGGAGACCGCGACGAAGGTGGCGCCACAGATGGTGTCGGGACGAGTGGTAAAAACTTCTATCTCGTCGAATTTGATTAGAACGCCCTCGCTTCGTCCGATCCAATTTCTTTGTTGAGTTTTTACTCGCTCTGGATAGTCAACGGTGTCTAGGTCAGAGTGCAGTCGGTCAGCGTATTTAGTTATGGCAAGCATCCACTGCTCCTTCTCACGCTCTTCAACCTCTGTTCCGCAACGCTCGCATTTGCCATCGACAACCTCTTCGTTCGCCAAACCGATTTTATCCTTCGGGCACCAGTTGATAGGCATCTTCGCCTTGTACGCCAAACCTTTTTCAAGAAATTTTAAAAAGAGCCACTGCGTCCATTTGTAATACTTCGGGTCTGTGGTATTTACTTCTCGCGACCAGTCAAAGGAGAGGCCGAGTGACTTTAGCTGTCTACGGAAGTTGTCGGTATTTTCCTTCGTCACCACCTTCGGATCTTTGCCAGTTTTTAGGGCAAAGTTCTCTGTCGGCAAACCAAAAGCGTCCCAACCTATTGGATAGAGTACGTTGAATCCTTCCCTTCTCTTTTTTCTGGCAAGAATATCAAGAGCTGTATAACTTCTAACATGCCCGACATGCAGGCCGTCTCCGGAAGGATAAGGAAACTCTATAAGAGCGTAATATTTTGGTTTCTTTGATGAAGAGGCGGCTTCATAGATGCCTGACCTCTGCCACTCCTTTTGCCACTTGCTCTCAATTTCTTTCGGTTCGTATTCCCTAGCCATGTGGCCAGTATAACAGAGGATTATTTAGACCTGACGGGGTAGAGTTCAGGATCAATAGTGCGGGAGAAACAGTTGCGCCCCGCGCTGTGCTGCCAATTCTCGGGAGTCTTGCCGACAGGTTCAATATAGGCCATGCGACTCATGGAATCTTTCGTGCTCTCTTTATTGAATTCGGCGCAGAGTTCGAACGACATTGCTCCTGTCTTTTTGTACTCGTATGGAGCCTTAGACTCTGGGTCAAGAGGCAGAGAGTAGCCGGAGATTGGATCTTTTAAGCTCTCAAGATTTTCAGGAAGAGAACCCTTCTGCTGCCAGTAATTTATTAATTGCCATTGGATACTCTGGAGGTCGGAAACTTTTTGTGAATCGTATCGGAGCATGCGTTGACTCTGCGGTGTTCCAAGAACCGAGAAACCCGCCACTATCGAGCCAACCACAAGTACGACTGCGGCGACTCTCCACAAAGTTCTCCTTGAGCCACTTAATCTGTCTTTAAGGTCATCAAAGTAGTACCCGAAGATTGAACCAGTGACAACAAAGACAGCAAAGACTTTCAAGAGAAAGGCGGTGGTAAGTTCTTGTCCGTCAAGGAATCTGTAGATGAGGATGATTAGATCCCCGGCGAGCACTGCTCCTGCGATAAAAAGAGTTATATAGATAAGCCACTTACGCACTGCATACTCCTTGCGAGAAGGGTCTTCGGCATATCCCTTGCGCAAAACATTGGCGAGGAAGAGAAAGAGTGGGAATACAACGATAAGAGTGGCGACGGGAAAGCTTATAGAAGACGAGCCATAGTAGCCATATTGATTAACTTCAGGGAAGGCGGTGTTTATAACTCTAAATAAAATGTTAAGAAGCGCAACCGTGCCCGCATAAAGAAGGGCAACGGTGGCGAGGTGTAAAAGAAAATCTTTGGCTGTTGTTTTTGTGTTCATCCCTCTATTATATCAAAAATTCAATAACATCGCCGTCTTGGACAGTGTAATCCTTCCCCTCCGTCCGGAGCCAGCCCTTCTCACGCGCCGCGGCGTAAGAGCCGGCTTCCAAGAGTTTGTCGTAGTGGATCACTTCGGCGCGGATAAACTTTTCTTGGAAGTCGCTGTGGATTGACTTCCCCGCCTCGGGCGCTTTGGCGCCACGATGTGTAGTCCAGGCGCGCGACTCCTTCTCGCCCGTGGTAAAAAATGTAATCAAATCTAAAAGTTTGTATGCCTCGACAATAAGTTTGTCCAGCCCCGTACCGAAGACCGGATCAACTTCCAAGTACGGTCCCGGAATCTTTGATTTAAATTCTTGAGAAATCTGTTCAGAAACCTCGGAGATATTCAGAACATAAAGAGTTGGTTTTTTTATACCTGCCGCTTCCAGCTCAATATTAATGATGCCGATGTCGAAGAGCGGATCCACTTTGTTGTGAACGTGGATGATGTCCGAGTCTTCGAAGGTGCGCACCACTTCGATTATAGCGTCCACTTCTCTAATGTGCGAAAGAAATTTATTGCCGAGCCCCTCCCCCTCGGAGGCGCCCTTAACGAGTCCTGCGATGTCCACAAACTCAACCACAGCTGGGATAGTTTTCTTCGATTTAGACAGTTTAGAAAGTTTTTCCAAACGTTCGTCGGGCACAGGTACGATGCCGACCGAAGGGTCTATGGTGCAGAAGGGATAATTCTCGGCGGGCACACCTTTTTTGGTGAGCGCGTTAAAGAGCGTGGACTTCCCCACATTCGGTAGCCCGACAATACCTACGGACAATTTGGACATGCGTATAAATCTATCACTTAAGGTCTTAATCTCAAAACCTTATACTTGACAAATAGGTTAAATATGATAGAATACTTGCAGGTGTCTTGGCTAGTTCCAAGGCTAAATCTACTCAAAAAGGAGTTCCTTACATGTTCAAGATTCTGGTTCTCGTGCTCAGCACATTCTTCGCCATCGGCGCAGGAGCGCAGAGCATCACTCACTTCCCCACGACCGACGACGAAGACTTCCTCGAGGACACGATGGGCGAAACAACAGCCGAGGTTCCCGGAGCGCTCTGTTTCCACGCCGAGTCGCTCTCTGTTTCCGATCGCGAGCTCGTCGAGAGTTACGCGAAGCGGAGCAACCTCAAGTTCCAAGGGCTCTGTCTCGATGGAGAGCAGGAGAAGGGCAAATACTCACCGATAAACGTTCCGGAAAGTTTTCTCACGATTCCGGGGACGTATGTCAAGAAAGGAAACCCTTCTGCAAACACCACCACGTGGATGCTTGTCGGATTTATCGTGATTCTCATCGTTGCCATTGGGTTCGTCAGCCGGCGAGTGTGAGATTAATATCAGATGTCAAAGCGGGCTGTAGCAATACAGCCCGTTTTTTATATACGAACGTCCTCTATTTTAATCTCCACTTCAGTCTCGACACTATTCTCCCTATCGTCTCGCTCGTCGTTGTCGTCATCATCGTCCCTGTTTTCATCATCGTCGTGGTCGTCATCATCGCCGTTGAGGTTTCTGGTCGCGGCTTTCTTCAATCTTTCAATTTTGTCCTTGTTGAGACTCTTGCCGCCGCGCTTTGAGCTCTCACCCGTCAATTCATTCAAAACTCTGTCTTGGTCGGCAACGGGAACCGACATCATCATGGTGGCGGAAGACGCCGAATCATCAAGCTCCTCATCGTCATCATCGTCAAAAGCAATTTTCCGCTCGTTTATTTTAGCCCTAAAATTTTCTTTTATCTTCTTTTCTCTCTCTTTTTTAGAAGAGCTCGAGGTCGCGGTAGAAGAAGCGACGAGACTGGCCGCTTCCGCGAAGGCGATCGAGCTTCTCTCGATTTTTGCTTCAAGCTTGGCGAGCTTTTCATCATCGAGCTCATCTTTTTCTATAAGTTTCTCCGCCTCGGCGATGCGTCGCTCGACTTTTTCCTCTTCCCAAACAAGCTTGTCGTCCGGCGCGCTGTAAACTCGGTCGAGCACGGGTTCAACCATGGCCGTCTTTACCGGATAGAGAATGTCGCCGGGGAGGGCTTCGTCGGAAGCGTAGATGACGCCGCCGAAAGATACTACGAAGATGAGCGAGGCGGCGACAAATACCTGAGCGTGCCTTGTAAAAATGGAGATGAAAATCGGTGAGCGCTTAACGTACGGAGATTCAATCGGCGCCGACACAACCTGTTTGAAAATACTCTCTTTCTCCGACTTTGAAAGACGGATATTTTTGAGCTCTTCTATTCCTTTGTTGAAATCTTTTTCGTTCATTTTACTTGTGGTGAGTTTATCGAACTATTTTTCGATACCCATGAGTCGGCGCAGAGCGTCCATCCCCCGGGTCAGGCGGACCGAGACGGTGTTGGCGTTGAGTCCCAAAACCTCGGCGATATCGCGGGGCTCGAGGTCGGAGACGAAACGCAAGTAGATTACTTCGCGGTACTCAGCTTCGAGTTCCTCGACAAGTTCGAGCGCGCGCCGAGCATCGGATGAAAGTTCAATTTCTCTTAACGCTTTCTCGTCGGGAATATCGAAGGACTTGTCGTCATCAGCCGAGAGCCCCTCGAGGGAGAGGGGTTTCTTCCTCCTGTACCAGTCGATAATGAGATTCCGCGCCGTGACGAAGACAAGGGCGCGCGGGTTCCCTACTTCCTTTCCGCTTGTAAAAGTTCGCCAGAGGCGGGTAAACGCTTCCTGAGTGAGATCGAGCGCCTTTTCCCTGTCGGAAACCCGCAGGAAACAGAAACGGAACAGGGCGTCCGACTCTTTATTGTAAATATCGCTAAAGCGCTTTTCGAGCTCACTAATAGACATGACGGATTGGGGGACACAAACTTTCGCGGTTTCCCGCCTCAAAACAATACGATATAAACCCATTCCTGTCTACGAAAGAAGCCTCCGTTTCGGGCGTCTGAATAAGGGAGAGACGAAAAGTCTCCATAAAACTTAAAAAAACCTTATGACAGATACCTTTAGAAAGTTAACCGTGTTTTCCCTCGTGCTGGCAATCTTGCTCGCGCCGGCTCTCTCGTTTGCCCATGACAACGACAATGGCAAAAAGAAGCGCAAGTCGAGTGACCGTTCCGAAAGAGTCGAAATCAACGACGATCGCGACGATGACAGCGACGATGATGATGACGACAAAGACGACAACAGGAGAAGCGACAGACAAGAAGATTGGACCAAAAAGAAGTCTGATCAGGCTCTCGCCAAATCCTGCCGACAGGTCTTTAAGCGCCTCTTCGGTCACGGCTTCTTGGCGAATAACGCCGACATTGCCGATCTTATCGAGTGTCTTAGGCCGTTCGGAGTGAACGCCACCTTCACCGGCACGGCTTCCTCCACGGTCGACACCGTAGCGCCGATTCTCTCGAACATCTCTGCTAAGCCGAATACTCTGAAAGCAGTGATCACTTGGAATACCAACGAGAAGTCGGACTCAACCGTCTTCTGGAGCGCCACCGCCGGAGTAAATGTTAACAGCTCCACAACGGCTTCCGTTACAAAAAGCGATAGGGTTAAAGAACATAAAATCGTTCTTGAAAACCTTACGGCCTCCACCACCTACTACTTCATTGTTCGCTCCAAGGATGCGGCCGGAAATGTCTCGACTTCCTCCGAGCTTTCCTTCGCGACCAAATCTCTGGTAGCCGACGTTACGGCGCCGACCATCTCGAATGTAACGCTCCTCGTGGCAAGCACGAGTGCCACGGTTTCCTGGCAGACAAACGAGAACGCAACCTCGAAAGTCTACTACGGCACCTCAGCTTCGCTTGATGTCAACGCCACTTCCACGAACTTCTTGGAAAACACTTCCTTGAAGCAGAGTCATGCTCTGAATCTCTCGGGACTCTCAACCTCTACTCTCTACTACTTCGCCGCCGAATCGCGCGACGGCTCGGGCAACCGCACGGTGACCCCGGTCTTCAGCGCTTCGACCTCGAATTAGTTAAATAGAACCTTTAGAGAATAAAATCCGCCCTTTGGGCGGATTTTATTTTGCCTTGCGGCCGAGGTCGTAGACCTTGCGCTTCACCATCTCTCTTCGCCAGAGACCGAAGTGCTTGAGGTAGCCGAATTTGTGAACATAAATCGGGGAAAGGCCCGAGAACCATAAAATACCTTTTCTCAGTTCGTTCGTCGTGTCGCCGAAGACGATGCGCTGGACAAGGGGTTCGGTGTCGGAGGTGACAATCATAGAAGCGCTCTTGCCTTTCAAGAGTCTCGTCCATAAGTTGCCCGAGGGATGGAATTTGAAAGCAAAACCGGAGAGCCAAGCGCGATCGAAGAGCCCTTTGAGTAGCGCCGGCATCGTGGACCACCAAGATGGGTAGATTATGACGAAGTGGTCGCACCACCTCACATTCTCCTGCATGGCGACGAGATCTGGTTCAAGGTCCTGCTTCAGGCGGTAGCCGTGGTGGAGTACTGGGTCAAACTTCATATCACCGACATTCATCCTGCGTACGTCATGCCCGGCTTGTTCCGCTCCCCTTTGATATTCGTTGGCTAAAGTGCAGTTAAAGCTGTCGGGGTCGGGATGGCCGAGCAGGATGAAAATTTTTTTGGGCTTAGCTGAAAACATTTTTATCTCTTTAGTTTCTGAAATTCCGCCTGATGCTCGCGCATGACAACCATAGTCGCCGCCGTCTCGCTCTGACCCTGCTTTACCCTCTTTTTAACCTCATCACCTATTTTTTTAAAAAAATCTGGGTTTTGTTCCATGAGCGCCATAAGTTCATTCCTTTGCGCCTCGGGCACGTCCTTCATCTTGACCTTAAGGGCTTGCCGCAGAAAGAAATCTTTTATTCCCATAGTCAGGAGATTATAGCAAAAATTTACTCGGCGCCACAGAGAGCCTCGAGCGAGGCGAGGTCCGTCGCTGAGGGCGCAATATTTTCCCCCTTATTGAGGCGATACATAATCCCCTCGGGGTCGGCGTGGTGCTCGAGTCCGAGCGCGTGCCCGAGTTCGTGGGCGAGAATCCTTACGAGTTTGTCCTGGTTTGAGAATTCGAAGATATCAATGCCGCGCTTGCCCGAGTTTTCATAATAAACCCCGCCGGTGAAGGTCTCGCCGCGGGAGGCGCCGATGGTGTTGTACCGCTCGACCTCGAGATTAAGTTCGGTCGCGAGACTGTTGAGCTCGCCGACCATCCTGTTAATCTCATCGACAATCCTGTTGAGCTCTCGCTCAAGCCGTTTGAGCTCCGCCGCCTCCCGTTCAAGCGCCTCGCGCGCTCGGCCGAGCGCCTCGAACTCGCTCTTAGAAGTTCTCGAGCCCCCGGTCCAGGCCTCGACCCGTTCGGCGAACGCGTCGTTAGCGCTGTTGAAGGCGACGACCCGTGATTCGTAAGCGGCTTTGGCTTTGTCGTAATCCACCTTGAGGCCAAGGTAGGTCGCCCTCATTGCGTTATAAGTTTCTTCAGTCCGCTCGAGCGTCTCGCCAAGGTCCGTCAAGGTACTGGTCGTCTCCTGTCTGTAGTCGTAGATAAGATTTATCGGCAGGGTGGCCTTCTCCGGAGAGTAGCTGAAGAGGTCGCGCCCGGAGGGCTTCTCCCAAATTGCTTCGGCAAGAGCCAGGGCTTTAAGGAAGTTTTCGTGCGAGATGCCGAAGCGCCTGTCGAAGGCGCCGATGTTGTAGGTGATCGGCTTTGCGCAGGCCGGCGGCGGAGCGAAAGAGAAGTCCCACCGATTCAGGGCGAAAAGACCCGCCGCAATGATGAAAAAACTTAAGGCCGTATTCAGAAGACTTTTCATAAACTCTATTCGAAGCCTACTTTTATGATTCTATCATCCCCCTCTCGCAGGCGGCCGCGACCGTCGGTGTTGGAGGTCGAGAGGTAGAGCAGGCCGTCGGGACCAAGCGCCACGGCTCGCAGGCGGCCGAATTGTTCCGCAAAATAACTTTTGGGATTGGTAAGTTTGCCTTCGGGAGTAATTTCCGCCTCGTAGAGCGCGGCACCGCGCAAACCCGCCCAGTAGAGCTTGCCTGAATGGAAAACAAGTCCCGCGGGCGCCCAAGTGGTATCGGCGCCAGAGTGGAGTACAGGCGCTCGCATCCCCTCAGCCGTCTCATCACCTTCAATATCGGGCCAGCCATAGTTGGCGCCCTTTTCAATCAAATTGATTTCGTCATAGCCCGATTGCAGACCCGAGCGTCCGTGCTCCGTTGCCCAAAGGCGTCCTAAATTGTCCCAAGCCAGTCCCTGCGGATTCCTGTGCCCATAAGAATAAACTTCATTGTTGAAAGGATTGTCGGGCGGCACTTTGCCCAGAGCCGTAACGCGCAAAATCTTGCCGGCGAGACTGTACGGGTCCTGCGCTGAGCTTGCGTCACCCGCGTCCCCGGTCGTGATGTAAAGAAGACCGTCGGGGCCGAAGGCGATACGCCCGCCGTTGTGATTCGCCGAGCCGGGTATCTCGTCGAGAATGATTCTGTCCTCCACGAGAACCGTGCTATGGAGAACGTATCTTACGACCTTGTTTACGACCCCGTCCGCTTTCGCCGCCGTGAAGTAGAGATAGACGAAATTATTGGAGGCAAAGTCGGGGTGGAGGGCGAGACCCAAGAGCCCACCCTCACCCGAGTGGCGCACGCCCTTAACAGCGATGGTCTCGCGCGTCTCTCCACCTGCGGTGAGTTTATCGAATCCGTTAATTTTCACAAGGCGCCCCGGTCGCTCCGTCACAAGCATCTCGCCCGTGGGAAGAAAGGCGACCTCCCACGGGATGCTAAACCCTGTCGCCACACTTGTGGCTCTGGCCGACCTGCCCGACTGAACGACGTCAGTCGTTCGGGCGGGGAGTTCCTTGATCGGCGCCTCTTCGGCGAGCGGCGGAGTTACCGCAGGCGGGGGCGGCTCAATCCCAGATTTGAGATAAAAGTTCGCCCCGACGATAGAGAGGGCGAAGACCGCAACGACTAAAAGAAATTTGCGCCCCTTCGGTCTGTAGTCTTCGTACATGCCTCGCTAGATTGCTTGGGCACCCGAGCGCGAGAGACACTGGCGAAGTTCCGGAGTCTCGGTCCAGCCGCAGCCGCCGCTCGGCTGCCTTTCGCAACGCGCGTTCTGATAACAAGCGTATTCTTCTCTGAATTCGCAGGTGGTTATAAGGTCCTCCTCGGCGCAGATTTGTCCGCTACAGCCCGTAGCTCGGCATAGGGTAAGTTTCGTGCCGCCGCCAGGAGCGGGGGCCGGCTTTTTGTCATCCATCGGTGTGGTAAAGAGAATCGCGAGCGCTATAAGAGAGGCGAAACCTATAAGGAGTAGTGCCTTGTCGTGCATGATTAAATCTTAACCCGCGTTCCCCTCTTTTTCAATTCTTTGTACCTCGGGCAGGTCTTGATGTGGTCGTTCACCATCCCCACGGCCTGCATGTGAGCATAGACGACAGTAGAGCCGAGGAATTTAAAACCCCGCCGCTTCAGGTCCGCCGCGAAAGCGTCAGACTCCCGGCTTGTCGCGGGCACATCCTTCTCCCTTCGCCTCTTGCCATCCCTCAAGTGTCCGCCGACAAAACCCCACATATACTTGGCGAAAGTGCCGAATTCCTTCCGAACTTCCAAAAAGCGCTTGGCGTTGTTTATCGTCGCCTCTATCTTCAGGCGATTCCTGATAATCCGCGCGTCCTTGAGGAGCCGGGCCGCGTCTCGCCTACCGAAGCGTGCGACCCTCTTGTAGTTGAAGCTCGCAAAGGCGCGCCTATAGCCCCCGCGTCTGTAGAGGATGGTGCGCCAAGAGAGCCCAGCTTGGGCGCTCTCGAGGACCAGGAATTCAAAGATTTTCCGCTCGGCCGTGACGGGCACGCCCCACTCTCGGTCGTGGTAACGCCGCATCAGGGGGTCCTCCCTCGGCCACGAGCAAGCCCCCTTCGAGGCCTTGCCTCTCTGGGGGCTATTCGTTCTCTTCATAGAGAGAAGGGGTATTATTTCTTCTTCGGGAGAATTCGGTACATGCCTGTGCCGCAAACCGAGCAAGTGCCCTTAACGGCCGGACGACCAGGTTTAATCTCAACCTGTTTCGTGTCCTTCATCTCTCGCTTGGTCTTGCACTTCACGCAATATCCAACTACTTTATCCATATTTATGATTCTTATTGATCTTATCGACTAAATAATTGCCACTAGCCATTATAGCACGCCTAGCCTAGAGGGGAAACAGGCCTGTGAACGAGGGTGGTGTGTCATTAACAAAGTCCGAACCTATTACGAACAAAATCCTGATGCCGACTAATCGCACGCTCCGCGTGCGTGGTGGCTCGAAACTACCTCGTACGCTCTAAACAATGGACTCGGTTTTG
>JBASCT010000020.1:0-5757 GCA_049651785.1 Minisyncoccia bacterium | reverse complement strand
CAAATCATTGACACAGCACTTCGTTATGACGCTAAAATACGAGGCCCGATTCCATTACCGACTGAAATCAAGAAATATACTGTCAACCGCGCCGCCTTCATCTACAAGAACGCGCGCGAACAGTTCGAGATGAGAATTCATAAACGCCTGATTGATATCTTGAATCCCACGCCGAAAATCATCGAATCCCTAACGAATCTTTCCCTTCCGAGCGGAGTCAATATCGACGTCAAACTCATATGAAGAAAATGAAGGTCAAGAAAATAGGTATGACCCAAATCTTCGACGAGAGCGGAGAGGTCTTTCCTGTTACTTTGGTTATACCCATAGAAAGTGAGAAAAGCGACGGCAAAGAGGCGGTTTTTACCGAGGGTGAGACTGTCGCGGTCTCCGGCATCTCGAAGGGCAAGGGTTTCCAAGGTGTCGTGAAGCGCCATAAATTCGGCGGTGGACGACGCAGTCACGGCCAGAAGCACTCCGAGCGAGAAGTCGGCTCCATCGGCGGCGGTGGCCGAGCCGGCGGACGCGTTGCTAAAGGTATGCGCATGGCTGGTCGCATGGGGGGTGAGAGGATTACGGTGAAGAATCTAAAAATCGTAAAGATTTCCCCCGAGACCAGAGAAATTTTCGTCCGCGGAGCGATTCCCGGCCGACGTGGTGCCACGGTCGAGATAAGAGCGGTATAAATTTATGGAGGAAGTAATTTACAAAATAGACGGTAAGAAGTCTGGCACGGTCTCTTTGCCGAAAAATATTTTCGGTCTTTCTTGGAACGCGGATCTTGTCAAACAGGTTGTTGATTCGCTCCTCTCGGCAAGAAGGAAGCCGATTGCCCACACCAAGACCCGAGGCGAGGTCCGCGGCGGTGGTAAAAAGCCTTGGCAGCAGAAGGGCACGGGTCGCGCCCGACACGGCTCTATTCGCTCGCCTCTCTGGGTCGGCGGTGGGGTAACGGGCGGACCGAGAAGCGACAAAAATTTCTTCCGCAAAGTCTCGCAAAAGACGAGAGTCAAGGCGCTCTATACCATTCTCTCCCGCAAGGCCAAAGAGGGTGAAGTAATATTTGTCGACTCCCTGACACTTGCCGAGCCGAAGACGCGCGAGGCGGTTAAGGCTCTCAGCTCTCTTTCGGGGGTTAAGGGTTTCGAGAATCTCTTTTCGAAAAGGAAGAACGCCGCTCTCATCGCTTTCGCCGAGAAGGACAAGAAGAACGAGCGAGCTTTCGAAAATCTCGGCAACATTGAAGTGATCGAGGCGAGAAACATGGACCCCGTCTCGCTTCTCGCGTATAAATATCTCGTGATTGAGAATCCGAAGAAGGCCCTAACGGCTCTCCCGGGTGTCAAAGCCAAAGAAAATGCAAAATCTTAATCTAAAAGCAAAAAATGTTCTTGTCCGTCCAAGAATTACCGAGAAGGGTGCCTTGGGCGCGGATAAGGGTGTCTACGTCTTTGAAGTCTCAGAGCACGCCAACAAAAAGTCCATCAAAGCTTCGGTCAGGGCGGCTTACGGCGTTACCCCCGTCAGAGTCTCGGTCGCGAGAATTCCTTCAAAGCGGGTCTTTATCCGCGGCAAGAGGGGAGTTAAAAGCGGTGGCAAGAAAGCTTATGTCTATCTCAAAAAAGGCGACAAGATAGAGCTCATCTAGTTCGACAAGCTCACTATAAATAATTATGAAAACTTATAAACCCACAACCAAATCTCGCCGCCAAACTTCCGGTATTGATTTCCGAAGAATTTTGACTAAGAGTGAACCGGAGAAATCTCTGACAAGCGGTTTTAGGCGTGGGAGCGGTCGCAACAACCGTGGGCGCATTACCACGCGCCACAAGGGCGGCGGACACAAGCGCCTTTTCCGTGACGTCGATTTTTCTTACGACAAATACAACATTCCTTTCACCATAAAGACCGTCGAGTATGATCCCAATCGCTCGGGCTTTATCGGACTCGCACAATATCAAGACGGGGAAAAGCGTTATGTCCTCCTCCACAACACGGCGAAAGTCGGCGATACCTACCTAGTCTCCGAAAACGCCCCCCTCACTCCCGGCAACCGCGTGCCGCTCTCGAGTATCGTTGTCGGCACTTTTATCTATAACGTTGAGCTGAAGCAGAAAGGAGGCGCGAAACTCGCTCGTTCGGGCGGCAACTACGCCGAAGTGCTTGCCAAAGAAGGTGGTTATGTTGATTTGAAAATGCCTTCAACAGAAGTTAGGAAAATTCCAGCCAACGCCTGGGCCTCTATCGGCGAAGTTTCCAATAACGAGAATCGTCTGGTTAATCTCGGCAAAGCGGGTCGCTCACGCTGGCTCGGTATTCGCCCGACTGTCCGCGGTACGGCCATGAACCCGGTAGACCACCCACACGGCGGAGGAGAGGGCAGACAAGGTCGAGGTAGGAGACGAGCTGTCTCTTTCACCGGTCGCCCAACCGGCAAGGGTCAGAAGTCCCGCCGCGCCAGAAAATATTCAAACAAGTTTATCGTCAGTCGAAGAAAGGTGGGCAAGTAGCTCTTGCTTTATTTTCATTGGGCCTGTAGAGTGTCTTCCCATAAGGTCAAAGACAAGGGGCGCTTCGACTACGCTCAGCGTAAACGAAAATAAGTCCTCTCGAGACTAAACTCAAGTTTTCTGGCCTTAAAAATAAATGGCGATTTCTCGTGCCAAAAAGGAAGAAGTTTTGGAAAAATTAAAGAAAGCGCTAAAGGGCGCCAAGTCTTTAGTTTTCGTAAACTTCAAGGGACTCACGGTCTCCGATGCCACAGCGATGAGACGAGCGCTGAAGTCTGAAGGAGTCTCTTACATGGTCGCGAAAAAGACTTTGACCCACCGCGCTCTCGAAGAAGCGAAGTTCCAAGGCGTGGCGCCGAAGCTTCCGGGAGAGCTCGCTCTCGCTTGGGGAGAAGATCCTATCTCGCCCGCTCGCGGTGTCCATTCTTTCCAGACGAAGCTTCCCGAAAATCTGAAAATTCTCGGCGGAGTTTTCGAGGGTCGCTTTCTCTCAGGTGCCGAGATGACCGAAATTGCCAAGATTCCAACTCTCGACATTCTCAGGGGTAAATTCGTGAATATTATCAATTCGCCCATACAGCGCTTTGTAATCGGGCTTAATGAAATTAGTAAAACAAAATAACATGACGGAAGAAACAAAAAAGGCGGAGGCTCCTGCCAAGTTCGAAAAGATTGTAAAGGAGATCGAAGCGATGTCAGCCCTCGATTTGAACGAACTGGTTAAGGTCTTCGAGAACAAATTCGGCGTTTCAGCCACTGCCGTTGCCGCCGCCGGCCCGGCCGCCGCCGGCCCCGCCGAGGAAGAGAAGTCGACCGCTTCGGTCGAGCTCGCCGATGGTGGTGTCAACAAAATCGCTGTCATCAAGGTCGTTAAAGAAGCTCTGGGCTTGGGTCTCAAAGAAGCCAAGGATTTGGTCGATGGCGCACCATCGATGCTTAAGGCCGACATGAAGAAAGAAGACGCCCTCGCGCTCAAAAAGCAGATTGAAGAAGCGGGTGGCAAGGTGAACCTCAAGTAAGTAGAATAGGCGCATGAAATCTGTTTCCCATATCTTCGGCGGAGAAGCCAAGGTAAAGGTCATGCGCCTATTTATCTTTAATCCAAGCCTTATTTTGAACCCTCAAGAGGTTGTCCGCCGCATAAAAGAGAGCCCTAAGGCGACAAAGAAGGAGCTTAAAACCCTTGTCAAGGCGGGGCTCATCAAGAAGCGCGCCAAGGGCTTTACCCTTAACTCGAGCTACCCCTATCTCCGAGCAACGGAAAATTTTCTCGTCGACGCAACCCCACTGACCCATCAGGAAATCATCAAAAGGCTCTCGCGGGCGGGCAACCTTAAACTTGTTTTAGTCTCCGGCGTTTTCCTTCACGATAAAGATTCCCGCGTCGACCTTCTGGTTGTCGGTACGAACCTCAAGAAAGCCAAGGTCATTTCGGCCATCTCCTCTATCGAGGCAGAGATCGGCCGGGAACTGCGTTACGCTCTTTTTGAGACCGCCGATTTTCAGTACCGCCTGGGTATTTACGACAAACTTGTGAGAGATATTCTCGACTACGCTCACGAGAAGATTCTCAATAAATTGGCTATTTGAGCCATAAAACTATCCACAACAGCTTAAATTAAGGGTATTTTGGGTGTATAATTGGTTCATACCCCTTTTAGAGTGGTAATTGAATTAGAAGCTAAGTGCATTTTGCACAGTATTCGTTAAAAAGAATATATGTTACTAAAAACATGGGGAGATGTGCTGCAAGCTTCCTTCCAGGACCTCTGGTTTGGAATCATGGGCTTTGTCCCTCAGCTTGTTATCGCCATCCTTATAGTCGTCGTCGGATGGCTTGTCGGCGCGCTCGTTGGCCGCGCCATCTGGCAGGTCTTCAAGTCTCTCAAGATTGACGACGCTCTTCGCAAGGCGGGACTCGAATCCTTCCTTCGACGCGGCGGTCTCAACCTTGATTCGGGAGCCTTTATTGGAGGTCTCGTCAAATGGTTCGTCATCGTTGTCTTCCTTATTGCCGCCTTCGATGTCCTGGGTCTCTCTCAGGTCAACTTCTTCCTTCAGGACGTAGTGCTCGGCTATCTGCCTAGAGTGCTCGCCGCCGCCTTGGTTCTCTTGGTTGCCGGCGTTATCGGAGATGTTACTGGGCGTGTTGTCGTCACAGCCGCGAAAACGGCCGGAGTCGCCTCTTCGCACTTTGTCGGTGCGGTCGCCAAGTGGGCTGTTTGGGTCTTTGCGATTCTTGTCGCTCTCTCCCAGCTCGGCATTGCCGCAGCCTTCTCACAAACTCTCTTTACGGGCATTGTAATCGCCGTTTCTCTTGCTCTGGGCCTCTCCTTCGGCCTTGGTGGTCAGGAAGCGGCGGCTCGTTTCCTCGAGCGTTTGCGTGGCGAGATGAAAGGACACGAATAACCGAGACGGCTTATTTAGCTAGGTAATACCGCCTCGCCGAACCCCTGTTCCGACTTACCGTCGGGGCAGGGGTTTTCGTTTCTCTAAGATACGTTGACTTAGACCCATAATTTCTATACTATGTTTCCCACGTCCCGCTTCCGCGGGATTTTAAACGGACTAAATGACAAGGTCGGCAAGCAAGGGCCCATACGTGGATCCGCGACTTCTTAAAAAGGTCGAGGGCAAGAAACCGGAAACAGTCGGTGTTATTAAGACCTGGGCGCGCGCCTCACAGATTTCGCCCGAGATGGTTGGTTTTACTTTCGGAGTGCACAACGGCAAGAGCCACGTCGATGTCTTCGTCTCCGAGGATATGGTGGGTCACCGCTTGGGCGAATTTGTGCCGACTCGTAAGTTCACCAAACACGGCGGCAAAATGCAGAAAGAACTGGAAATTAAGCAGAAGGAGACCGAGATTGCCGCCGCAAAAGCCGTCAAAGGATCCGAAGAGGCTAAAAAATAATTTATGGCTGAAGCACGCGCCGAACTGAATAATTATCGCCAATCCCCGCGCAAGGTCCGCACCGTGGCCGATGCCGTGCGGGGTAAGAGAATCGAGGACGCGCTTGTCACCCTCTCTTTCATCCCGAAGCGCTCGGCCCTGCCTCTCGAGAAGCTTCTCAACTCGGCTTTGGCCAATGCCAAAAATCTTTCACTCTCCGAAAATCTGGTGGTCAAGGAGCTTAGAGTTGACGGCGGCCCGACTCTCTACCGCAGGCGCCCGCGTTCTCGGGGCATGGCGAATCCAATCCGCAAGAGAACTTCACACGTAACCGTCATTCTTGCCGAGCAAGCG
>JBASCT010000019.1:0-2682 GCA_049651785.1 Minisyncoccia bacterium | reverse complement strand
CCGAGAGACCGGTCTCTTCTCTCAAAGCTCTTATTTCCTCCGTGGTTATTTTCTTTTTCATTAATTATTCTTTGGGGGCTCCTGCTTGGGCGGTCTGATCTTTTTTAAGTGCCTCTTCTCGGCCCCGCTTATAGGCCGAGGCGAGTTCTGCTACGACAAAACCTATGGTTTGCCGCGAGGCGTCGTTCCCTGGGATAGCGTAATCTATTTCGTACAAATTGGAATCGGAGCTCGCTAAGGCGACTACCGGGATACCGATTTTTTTTGCCTCGGCGACTGCGATATGCTCTTTCTTCGGGTCGACGATCACGAGAAACTTCGGTAAAGATTTTAGATTAGAGAGGCCGCTGAAGTATATCGTCAGACGCTCGATTTCTCTGTCGAAGAGCAGGCGCTCCTTTTTGGTATATTTGCCGAGTTCCCCCTTCTCGCGCTGGCTCAGAAGTTCTTCAAGTCGCGCTATGCGTTTCTTAATTTCCGTAAAGTTCGATAAGGTTCCGCCGATCCAACGTCCCGCGACAAATGGCATTTCAAGCTCCCTGCCGGCCTTTGCCGCAGCTTCGCGGGCCTCGCTTTTGCCTCCTACCCAGAGA
The DNA here is from genome assembly GCA_049651785.1 of Minisyncoccia bacterium. Lineage (GTDB taxonomy): Bacteria > Patescibacteriota > Minisyncoccia > Phycocordibacterales > Zambryskibacteraceae > UBA5004. The sequence continues at coordinate 2,089 of JBASCT010000019.1, read as the reverse complement.
CCCAAAGCTTTTTCCCGCCCCTTCTCCTCGAGGAATTTGAGAGCTTTTTCGAGCTCTTGACTCGTCTTTTCAAGGTCGAATATTTCCACGCTGTTTTTTGCCCCTAAAATGTAGGGTTTGGCGGAGGGGTGACGCCTTGATTTAACAAGTCCGAAATGCGCCCCAACCGAAAAAAGGGCGTTAACTACGCCTTTTTTGTCGCCCTTGGAAGTACTTTTTATTTTTTCCACAATCCAGAGATTTTAGCAGAAAAGTTCACCGGTGACAACCTTAATTCGATTCTTTAAAAGAGTCCAAAATCGGCTCAATTTCTCCGGCAAATATTTTTTCTATATTGTGCCAGGACTGTTTCAGGCGGTGGTCGGTAACACGGTCCTGGAGGATGTTATAGGTACGAATTTTCTCGGAACGGTCGGCGGTGCCGATCTGGCTTTTGCGGTCGAGCGAGTGTTTCTTGGCTTCCTCCTCCTCCTTCATCATCTCGAGTTTGGCGGAGAGTATGCGCATGGCATTTTCGCGGTTTTTGAGCTGGCTTCTCTCGGCGGTGGAGCGCACGTCAATGCCTGTCGGTTTATGAATAATTCTTACCGCGGTCTCGACCTTGTTGACGTTCTGGCCGCCCGCACCTCCGGAACGCGAGAATTCGACTTCGATGTCGGAGGGTTTTATTTCAATACCGGTTTTTTTCCTGACGGGGAGAATTGCCACCGAAGCGGTGGAAGTGTGAACCCTGCCCGATTTCTCCGTTTCCGGTACGCGCTGGATTCTGTGCACCCCCGTCTCATAGCGAAGCTTTTCGAAAACATTTGAGCCCCTGATTTCTATGGCCACTTCTTTGTAGCCGCCGAGAGGGCTTTCTGAGGTGTAAATAATTCTCCCTCCCCAGCTTTTATTTTTGGCGTAGGAGAGATACATGTCGGTAAGCTCCTTCGCAAAGAGCGCCGCTTCTTCACCGCCGGCGCCGGCACGGACCTCGAGAATTATTTCATTAGGGAGACTTTCGTCCCCCGAATCTTTCTCGCTTGAGAGAATTTTTTCCATCTCGTCAAGCATCATTTGGCGCGACTCAAGATCGCTCTCCGGCAAAGACAAAAAAGTCTGCGCGAGATACGCTGTTTTGGGATTATTTTTATATCGCTCTATATCGAAACTCACTTCTTCTTGGCTTGGGCGCGCTTTTGTTTGAAGCGCTCGACTCGCCCGGCGGTGTCGAGAATCTTCACCTCTCCGGTGTAAAACGGGTGCGTGGCGGAAGAAATTTCCACCCTGAAGACGGGATACTCCTTCTTATCCTTTTTTGATTTCGCCGTCTCTTTGGTCGCGACCGTGGAAGGAATGATAAATTCCGTGCCGTCGGAATTGTCTATAAAAAGCACGGGGCGGTAATTTTTCGGATGAATTTCCTTTTTCATGTCGGGTTACTATATCAGGGAATTAGAGACCGCGCAAGAAATCGATATCACGCTGCAGTGCGGCGGCTCTTTCCATCACCTTGACGCCGTAACTTAAGCCGACATTGGCTCTGCCGTTGGTGTAGCAGTTTTTACCGGAGTAATAGCGGCAGGCAGCGGTACGTTCGTTGGTGAAGTCCTGTGACGAGGCGCCGAGCTCACCCAAGAAGATTGCGGAAGCCATGATGGCATCGGCCGGATTCCAGGGGTCGGGCACGTTTGTGTTCGTAGCACGGGCGATTTTGTCAACCATCAGATTCCAGGTTGAAGGGATAAATTGCGCCGGACCCATAGCGCCGCCGTAGCCGAAAGTAGCCGAGACAGGACACGACACCCTGGTCTCATGCGGGCCGCGGCCAAGCTGTTTTAAAATTGTCTCCAGTAGAGGCAGGTCGCGCGTGGGATGGATGCCGTTTGAAAAAACAGTGCCGCTCTTAACACTCTTCGTCTCGCCGCTCGAAAGGTTCAGGATAACGCAGGAGCCGACATTCGCTCCGAGATTCGACTCTTGCTGAAGAATCGCGAGGATAAAAGCGGGTCGAACGCCGGTTTTGGCACTTGCCGCCTCGGCATACTGAAGCGCCGTGCCGAAGGGTATCGCCACGGCGTCTCTTAGGGGGAAAAGGACCGCTCTAATC
>JBASCT010000018.1:0-3860 GCA_049651785.1 Minisyncoccia bacterium | reverse complement strand
GCGCAGCTTCCCTTCTGGAGCATGCGCTGGGGCCGCGTCGTCTGCGGACTTTCCATCACCGACTGCTCATCACCCGACCCCTTCACGCGGATTCCGAGGGGGAGGTTGACACAGGATGTCTTGGGGCCGGCCGGCTGCATGGCCTTGTTGGGCGCCAAGTCGCTCCGCGAGGTTGCTGGCCCTCAGAAGCTCCCTATGGTCACAGTCAGAGCATTCGTGCCGGTGAAGGCTGTTATGTTCCCCGCGGCGCCAAGCTCCACGGGAACAACCTGCTCGTAGAACACCTGACCAGCAAGCACCACTGAGTTCGGTAGAGCCACCTGCATCTGAACGCTGCCACCCGTCGGCAAGTAGAGATCGAGCAGATCGGGACTGACCAGTAGCGTGCAGGCGGCGGGGCTTGGCAGTGGGATTGTTGAGAATGGAATCGAAACCGAGTTGAGCCCAAGAACGCGGAGTACGAGAGCATTCGCCGGAATGCCAGTCGCGGTGGATTGGAACGAGGAGCCGGTCCACGGTAGCGTCGTGGCGGTCAGCACATTGAGCCCGCCAGAACCAGTACAGCCAGCACCGAAGGACGTGGCGGTCGCGGGGCAAGTCGTCGTCAGCTTCGCGATGTTGTTGGCATTGACACCGCCAACAGCGTTGAAAGCACCACCCGCGACAAGGCTTCCGTCAGGCAGCGCTGTGAGCGCGCTCACGTAATAGGGGCTGCCCGCTACACCAGTGCCCAGCGCCGACCAGTTCGTGCCATCCCAGCGCGCGATGCAATTCACAATCACGCTCCCAGCTACAATGAAAAGACCACCCGCGACAATGTCTCCATTCGGCAGCAGGCTCATGGCTTGCACGGTCCACGTCGAAGGCAGGAAGATGCCGCCCACGCCCGTCCCCAACGCCGACCAGTTCGCACCATCCCAGCGCGCGATGTGGTTCACGGTCGCACCCCCCGCCGAATCGAACAGGCCCCCGGCGACAAGGTCGCCGCTCGGCAGCGTCAAGAGGCTCTCGACGACTGATCCAAAGAAGCCACTCGTCCCCGAGCCCAGGGCCGACCAGCTCGTGCCATTCCAGCGAGCGATGTTGTTCGCACCAACACCACCAGCCGTGGTGAAATCGCCACCCGCCACGATATCCCCGTTCGGGAACACCACGATGGCACCTACACTTGTAAGCGAAGGAACTCCGGTAATCCCCGAGCCCAGCGCAGACCAGGTCGTGCCGTCCCAGCGTGCGATGTTGTTCGCGCTGACGCCACCAGCCGATGTGAATGAACCACCCGCTACAAGATGCCCATTCGGTAGCGTCGCAAGCGCATCAACAAGTGGCCAGATGGGGTGCGAAACGCCTGCGCCCAGCGCCCACCAACTTGTGCCGTCCCAGCGCGCGATACCGATCGCGCTGACTCCACCAGCCGTCAAGAATGAACCTCCCGCCACCAGATTGCCGTTTGGGAGCACCGTCAGGGCACGGACATCGCCGCTCATGCCCGAGCCCAAGGGCGACCACACGCCGGACAGCAGATCGTAGGTCGCGATGTTGTTGACAGAGACGCTGCCAGCGACGGTGAACAAACCTCCGACTACCAAGACTGGCTGCGTTGGACCTGATCCGTCCGGGTCCCACATCGTCATGGCAGAGATGGAGCCATTCGTCCCCAGGACACCCGGTCCCGCCAACCACTGCGTCGCACACTGGGCTGAGGCATGCCCGGCGCCGCCGACTAAGGCGAGAGTGAGCGAGAAGCCAAACCAGATCTGCGACGGATTCGAGATCATGAAGCACCTGGGAAGAAGGCAGGGCCGAAGACGCAGGATAGTGGGCTACCTATGGGGTTGACGGCTCCCCACGAGCGGGGCTCTGAAAGGCCAGAGTAGCCTAAGGGTGCGAGCCTGAACAGCCGCGCAGCCGGCACTCTTGCGCGCCCAACGTCTTTGCCCATCAGCCGCGAGCGCCGCTGCGGCGCTCGTCGGCTGCTTGGGCTTGTTGGCTGGCGGTCATCATCGATCAGTAGCCAACTGTCCCGATCAGCCCATTCGACACCGCCGCACCAACGGGGTGATACAGCACGAACACCTGCGCGTAGAACACGAACCCCGGCAGGGTGTAGCTCAATGGAATGGCAAGGGTGTGCTCTGCCTGCCCCGTCGTGGTGATCGTGAAGGTCGTCGACTCCGTGCTAACCAACTGGCTGCAGCCCGGCCACCCGAGCACACCGAGATCGAACGGCAGTGGATATGGCACGCCCCCGGATGCGACGGTGTTGCTCAGGCCGAGCACAAAGATCGGCACGGTGACCTGAGTGGGAAGATTCGTCACTCGCATCCGCGTCGTCGCGCCGATGCGCGGTGGCTCACCGGGGACTCCATCCAGCGTCGGGACGAGGCCCTGCCCCATGCAGCCCGAACCAAAGTTGGCGTAGGATCCGACCGGCGGAAGCGATGCCACCTCGACGATCGGCTGCAAGACCGACGTGCTGTAGTCGTCCGACCAGCGCCATCCGCCGCCGTAGGTGTTCGGGATCAACCACAGCGCGCCGCAGTCCTGATTGCCCCCCGCGTTGTCAGGCTCCCAAAGACCCCAGTTCACGTAGGTGACCGGCTCGCCGCTTGTCCATTGCCACGAGCCCTCGACAACTTCGTCGGTGAACCCAATCCAGTAGCGCGTGTCCTGTGCGGCACCGACACCGAATGTCTGCACCAGCCAGTTGTGCTCCGCAGCTGTGCGCACCGTTGCGAGGTGCCCGCCGGCACCCACGGCCGCCTGCTCGCCCTGTGCCCACGTCATTGCAGGTAGCAGCGCGTAGAAGCGGTTGTTGAGGGGCGATTGGACCCACTGCGTAGTTTGTCCTTGCAGGGATCCGGCGAGAACGAGGCCAAAGAGGAGCTTGTGCATGGGATTCATGAGCGTGCTAGGCCTACCCGGGCCACGGCCCCTTGGATCGTGCCCATGACTGGTGAGCTTGGCAACCCGGTCGCTCAAGCCGGCCAAACTGGGGCCTGGAACCCGCCCAGCCAACGTCTTTGCCCATCAGCCGCCGGCGCCGCTTTGGGCGCCGGTCGGCTGCTTGGGCTTGTTGGGATGCCGTCCATCGACGGAGCCTTGGCGGGAGAGTTGCCATGGGCAGAGCCCGACGAAGAGGAACGAGCTGCCAAGGAACAGGCTGCGCATCCAGTTGATGCCAATCGGAGTGCAGTTGGCTCGCTCGGGCGCTCTCCAGAACCAAGAGTGCATGCCGAACTCTCCAACGGAGGACCGCACAGTCCACTCTGGCGTCAGGAAGTGTCGGTACACTCCCCAACTGGCGAACACCAACCCGACGAACCGGAGCAACCAGATTCCTCTTGAGGGCCGCATGGTGTCGGTCATCCCAACTAGTCTTCGGAACAAGCCGCGAAGTCCAGGCCTTCGGGCCACTTGCAGCCTACCGACGGCGGGCGACCGGGGCCACCCCACCACCACTGCCAGCGCGCGCGGACTCCGGGTTCGGGCAACCGGGACCGCCGCGGATCGGGCAAGCGAGACCGCTGCAGATCGAGCAAGCAGGACCACCTGCAGACCGGGCAAGCGGGACCGGTGACGCAGTCGACGAAGCGCGTGAGCGCGACGGCGGGAGATGCGAGGTCGCCGGGGTTCACCGCGCAGCGCGTCGCCGAAGTCCCGTGAACAGAACTGTCTAAGACCCATCGTCGGCGTCTTCCCAGTCGCCATCGGATGCGACGTCGCCGCCTTGTGCCGCTAATCCGTTGAAGGCTCGCGTGGCGCAACACTTTTCTACGCGCATTGCTTGAGCTTGGTTATGGACGCATCGAGGGCAGCGAGGGTGGCTGTGAGCAGGGTTCGTCCGGCCTTGGTGACGC
>JBASCT010000017.1:0-29683 GCA_049651785.1 Minisyncoccia bacterium | reverse complement strand
GTGAAGCACCGAGTTCGGCAGAATACCCATCTTGATCAGAACAGGATTCGACGCGAGATGGGAAGCTTTGTCAAAGACCATTCTGGGTTGTCTTTCGATGAAGTCATGACATTCGTCGAGATGATAGCTCGCGAGCTGGTCGAAGAAGCCTTCTCGAAATCTCCTGCTAAGTAGCAAGCCAGAGTGAACCGCTTGCGGTTCCTAAAAGGGTAATTCCAACTCGCCGTAAGGCCTAGTTGGAGGATAAGAACCTAGCTCCGTTTGCTACCACCCCCGCCGCGCTCGTCACGGCGGGGGTTTTCATTTTCACTTGACTTCCTAAGGGCAAATTTGGTCTACTTCAGACAGGCTTGTAATTCAGGAGACAGTGATGGAGATCTTGAAAAATGGGTCTCATTTCTCCTTCTGGGAGAAAGTGGGTATCGTTTTCGTACCCATTGGACTTGTACTCATCGTTCTCACAATGCCGAACTTCGGTATGCCACGCTGGTACCACCTAGCGCTTAGCGTGATGGGTGTCGTGTTGTTCGTCACGAGTTTCGTCATGCGACGACGCTCTTTCGGTCCCACCGGAATGCTTATCGGGTTCGTCGTAGCAGTCATCTGTTACAGCGTTTACGAAGGGTACATCGTCCAGTAAGAAAGCCCCCGACAGAAAAACAAATTCTGTCGGGGTTTTTATTTGACTCGTCCTCGGCGCCTATGCTAGCGTGACCGTGGAATCGTAACTTGGAAATTAAAAGGAGGTGAGTCATGACGAAGCGGTTGCTCCTTTTCGAGGGTGACCAAGGAGCCCTTCTCGAGATCAGAGACAAGAATCTCTCGAACAAGCGCGAGGGCGCGGCGGCAAGGGCTTTCGCAAGAAAGGTTTTCACGATAGCGCGCAAGACGGAAGAGCCCGTCATCGTCGCGATGATCGGCCTTCCCGGTTCGGGCAAGAGTTCTGTTGCTCGCGAACTCGCCGAGCACATCGGCGGGACCATTCTCGAGTACGACAAGGCCTGTCTCGAGCTCCGTTCTCGGGGCGCAAGCTACGAGAGCGCCAACGATATCCTGCGGATCGTAGCGCTCGGCGTCGTCCGTCTCGATGGCAACGCGGTCATCGACTCGGACTTCATCGAAGCGGAGGACCGCGCGAAGCTTCGGACGATGTGTCGGAGGCTCGGCGTGCGTCTCGTCTTCGTACGCACGTACGCCGACCTCGACGTTGTCTTGAAGCGGCTTCTCCCTACCGACTTCCTCTCGGACGGTTATCAAAACGTCGTTCCGCTGAGGAGGCAGGCGGATGTCGGGAGCGAAGACGTTTTCGTCAAGCTCTTGAAGATGCTCGTGAACATTCCGAAGCACTATCGGATACAGAGCGAGTATCGGCACCGGCGCTTCATCATCAAGAAGGCCTCGCGCACTCTTCTCGTCGACATCGACACGACGAAGTGGAACGAATGGAGGAGGGAAGTCGAGCGCTGCGTCAAGCAAAACTTCAAGTAGGCGAGTGCCAAGTGTCTAAAGGGCGGTTCTGAACTATCAGACCGCCCTTAATTTTTGGCTTAAAATAAGAATTTTTAAACTTTATAATTGACAATACAATATCTCTATGATATACTTACATTAGAACCAGTTTTTTCACGAGGGAGGACTTATGTCCGAGACATTTTTCGAAATCACCGGCGGACCGACGAGGGATACCATGATTCGGAGCTTGGCGCTCTGGAATGAAGATCGTCCGGTGCCGTTCACGCTGACGGTCAAGGGCGAACAGGTACCGCATCTCTCGCTTACGGTCGAGCTCTATCGCATCGGTCCGGAGCCCGGTGACCATCGCTACGAGGTCTGGCTCGTCACTCTTTTCGACGACCAGTCCCGTCTCGGCGCAACGCGTCTCGAGGGTTACTACAACTCCTCACGTCGTACCGGACGCCTGCGCCTCGTCAAGGCATGATCCCACCAACGAACCGCCTCAATTCCAACGAGTTGTGGGCGGTTTTTCAATAGTTGCAATTCTTTTCGGGAGGGGTAGCATTTAAGGCATGCCAAAAGCGAAGAGTAATAAACTTGGCGAAGTAAGCCACTGGTACGACAAAATCAGTGTGGCGGTTATAAAGTTAAACAAGGCGCTTAAGGTGGGAGACGAGGTCAAGTTTAAGCGTGGCGAAGTCGAGTTTGCCGAAAAGATTTCTTCCATGCAGCTTGACCACGAGCCCGTGAAGTCCGGTAAGAAAGGCGACGAGGTTGCCGTTAAGGTTTCTCGGGAAGCCAAAGAGGGTGCCGAAGTTTACGCCGCCGAATAAAGCTAATGAATAAAAATCCGTTTATAAATGCGGGGCTCACTTTTTTGTATATTGTTTTTATCGTCTCTGTTATGTTTCGCATTAATCCCGACAGCCGCGGCGAAACGATTTTTGTGCCTATAATTATGCTTTCTCTCTTTGTTTTTTCTGCCGCCGTAATGGGATACCTCTTCGTTTACGAGCCGCTCCAACTTCACTTGGACAACAAGCGACAAGAGGCAATTTCATTTTTCTTTAAAACTCTTGGAACTTTCGCGGGCTTAGTTTTAACCTTTCTGCTTTATCTAGTTTTTAGCGGCAGATTCTAGAAGTTTGTCGAAAACTTTTTCTTGCATATCGCGGGCGATAAGGTTCCAGTCGTACTTTTCTTTAACCATCTTTTCCGCATTATCAACAATTTTTCTCGTCTCCTCAGCATTTTTTTCAAAAAGCTTTACGGCCCGCGCTATCGCTTCAGGGTCTCTAGGAGGAATCGCTCTGCCCGTGGGCACCTTATCGGGATTTTTCTCCGGGTCAAAGAGGAAGTCGGCGATACCGCCCTCTTGAGTGGCGATGACCGGGAGGCGGGCCGCCATTGCTTCTATAAAAGAGTTGCCCATACCCTCCGAGAGCGAGGGGCGAATAAAGATGTCCGAAACCTTAAGATACTTGGGCATATTCGAGTGTTCGACTTGCCCCAAGAAATGCACCCTTGATTCAAGGCTCTTACTTTTCGCGAGCGCCCTGAGCATATCTTCATCAGGACCCGTGCCGAGGATGAGGAAGTGGTATTTCTTCGGCAAAAGTGCGAGGGCGCGGATAACGTCGTCCGAAGCATTCTTTTTCACCAAACGAGAAGTAGTGATTAAATAAACTTCACCCGTTTTTTTACCGAGTTTTTTCTTCAGCTCGCCGAGCTCTGTCTCCGAGTAATTTTGCGAAAAGTGGGCGGTATTAACCGCGTTCGGTATCACTTCAAGCGGACCCTTAAAACCCATCTCCCGAGCCCAATTCGCGAGGTAATTCGAGATTGCCTGAATCATATTCGCTGTCGTAAAAGCTCGACGGAAGAGGGGCATCACAGGGCGCGCTTTGGCAAGGATTTCCGGTATCGGGTCACCCTCCTGAAGGGTTAAGAGATAGGGAATTTTCGGTGAGAGAATTTTAAAGATAGCGGCTGGTACGCCGCAGGAGTGAGCCATCATAGCCCAGATGGCGTCATATTTATATTTCTTGTGGAGCCATAAACCATAGAAGGGAGCCAAGAACTGGAAGAGAAATTTGTTCAGATGCAAAGGGAATTTTTTCAAATCGGCCATAGTGGGCGAGGGCGTACTGAATCCGATACGGTGGACAAGAACTTTTCCAACCTTTTCTTTCCTCGGCAGGCCGCTATCGAAACGGAGGCAGATCATGTGGAACTCATAATCCTCGGGACTAGTTCTTTCCGTAATTTCTTTAATCGCCACCTCGGCACCACCGACATGTTTCGGAAAGTAGGCGAGGGAGAAGACAAGAATTTTTTTAGCCATTGACTCTCCAATAGTATATGTTAAGGTTGCCTCGGTCAAAGTTATTTAAAAGGAGGGGTCGATGGCTATCAGGGCGCTCTTTCTCGACTTCGGAAATGTCTTCTCGACTTTCCATCTCGAGTTCTTCTATCGGAGACTTATCAAGGAAGGTTATACGAAGCTTCCGGCTCAAGAACTCCATCGGGTACAGAACGAGATCTACTGGCCATTCGATCGCGGCGAGATTTCCGCTGGGGAATATCACCGTGCGTTTATGGCCCGAACGGATATCGAGATGTCGCAAGAGCTTTTCGAAGAGTTCTACACCGACATCTTCTTCGAAGATATCGCCGGACTCGACGTTCTGCTTGGAAGGGTGCGGAGCGACGTCGTAATGTACCTTCTCTCCAACACGAACGAGGTGCATTACGAAAAGTATTTCAAGAAGCACCCCTTCCTCTTCAAGCACATCCCCGCGGAGCGTCACATCCTCTCGTACCGAGTGAGGGCCTCCAAGCCCGATCCGCGGATCTACGAGTACGCGCTCAAGTTTGCCGGCGTTCGGCCGGACGAAGCCATTCTCGTCGACGACTACGAGGCGAATATCAATGGCTGGAAGAACACCGGCGGTCACGGCATCGTCTACCACGGGTTCCATCACGAGATCGAAGCCCTGGAAGAAGAACTTCGCCGCTACGCTATCGTCCTAAAATAAAAGGCGCACCCCTTCGGGACGCGCCTTTTTCTTATTGTTGTTATGCCCGGAAGAGCTCCGGGAAGGTGCAGAAGAAGATGAAAAGAATCGAATTGGCGGTGCACATGCGGTACACCGCGCCATTCTCATCCCTTCCTTCTCTGACGCGTCGGATGATTTCGCTCGGCGTCACGTATTCCGCCGAGTAAATCGGTTCATTCCGCGTTGATTTGATGGCCTCGATTCGCTCGAGGTCCACCTCAACGAAGAGAAGGTCCGACCATGTGCCGACGAATGTCGGGTTCGGGTTCTGCCATGGATACTTCGGTTTGGTGATCGAAATAACCGTGCTTGCACCCGCCTCTTCTCTCGCCTCGCGCGTCGCCGCGCTCTCGATTTTTTCCCCGAGAAGTTTCTCGAGGAAGCCCATTGGTATCTGACCGAAGACGACCGGAGCATGCCCCCTTGGAAGGTCGGGGCGCTCCGGATCATCTGCGTGCGGCCGCGGTTGGCGGATGATGGCAAGCCGCGTCTCTCCGTTTCTTGTTTTCCCCCAGACGACGATATTGACGTTCGGGGCTTCACGGTAGAGGGGTCGATCGAAGACGGGGGAGCCGTTGTCGTCACAAACCACGGCACTTTCAACGGCGCCGAAGTTGGAACGCAGCTCCCACTCACTTGCCGGGAGTTCCTTCCCCTCAACCAAGAGCTTCCACCCCGGTCGATGGTTAGGACATTCTCCCAGACGCTTTGTAGCGGTCACAAAACCTCCTTTTACCTGCTTTGCAGGGATTGTCTTCCGGCATTATAGCACTTTTAATCCCTAATTGTCAAGTGTACGGCGCAAAATATCGCTGTAAACGAAGCGGATTTGGTTCGCGAAAGCGTCACCCTCGCCGAGGGATTTCCTAAGATTCTTACCGGTGAGTTTTTTGGCGTGTTCTTCTTGGTGACCCATGCCGTACACCTGATCCGCGTCCGAGAGGATTATCTTAAGAGCGCCCCTGAAGAGCGGAGGAATTTCGGCAATATTGTGGTCCGCGAGCGTTATAAGGAGGGGCAATTTTGCCGCGCGCTTTAGAAGAACACCCGCGAGAGCGGCGTAGCTTGCCATAAGAGACCAGGTAAAAAGATATTTATGCTCATTGTGGAGTTTTTTCGCTCTTCTATATCCCAATATGGGCAAGAGATATTTATCGGTTTTGTGCCCGAAGCCGACACGGTGAACGACCACATTATTCCGCTCTTCAACTTTATTTCTTGAGTGCGGCGAGAAGCACGATGTTACGATATCAAAATTTATTTCCGGCATTTTCTTCACAAGTTCTTCCAGGGCGTTTTCGGCCGGACCCGCGACAGGCAGAAAGGTGGTTGAGAAAACTAGAACCCGCCTTTCTCTCATTATCCCCTTAGTGTTTCTCTCTTTAAATTCTCGAACATAATCTTCAAGATTCTTTCTGGTTGCCCAGCCAAGTGCGCGCACCTTGGTCGTGTCCAAACTTGAGACCATGCGGTTGCCAGCTCGCTCAGGGAGCATGATGATATCCTTGCCGAACATCTGAGCCACTTCGAGAATTGAGCAAGTTTTTTCGTTACCGAGACCGTACTCGTCTCCCGCTCCTTTCTCACCGACCAGAACAAGCCCTTCCACAATGTCGTCGACGTGGGTGAAGTTTCGTCTTTGGGTGCCGGGCGAAACCACGGTAATGGGAGAGCCGGCAAGATACATTCGCTTAAATACTTCTATAACGGTGCCATAGATACCAAAGCGCTCGCCCTCTCCAAAAACGTTGTAGAAATAGGTAATGGCGTAAGGAAGTTTCTCTTTCTCTCCTATTTCTTTCACCAGTTCGCTGTTTTTCGCTTTAGTAGAAGCATAGGGTGTAGTTTCGCGGGTCTTGCCTTCGTCACCAAATTTCGTTGAGGAGCCAGCATAGACGAGCTTAGAACCGCGCTTTTTCCAGAAATCCAAAACAGCTCTTGTGCCCAAAATATTCAAATCGTGCACCACTTCAGGTTCAAGCAAACTCTGCTCCACGCGGGCGTATTCTCCGAGGTGATAGATAAGGTCGGGCGTTTCGGGTACCAACGATTCAATATTTTTCGTATGACCTTCGCGGTAATCCACGCCCGGAACGTGGTTTTCTTTAGAGCCGGCGAAATAATTATCGAGAGAGATAACTTGGTGACCGTCGCGGATGAGGCGCCGACATAAATGCGAGCCGATGAAGCCGGCGCCGCCGGTGACGAGAATCGTTTTCGGTTTAGACATAGAAAAAAGTATTTTCACTCTACTAAAGCCCGAGGCCAAAGGCAAATCTGTTATAATCGGATATTGCGATGAAACGATTCTCTTTTCTCAACGGCAAAGTTATACCAATTGACGAAGCGAAGGTTTCTGTCTCGGATATCGGACTCATGCGTGGACTCAGTCTCTACGAGGCGATTGCGGTAGTTGGCGCCAAACCCTTGCGCCTCGCCGACCACTGGGAGCGCCTAGAGAACGGGGCAAAAACTCTCGGGCTAAAAGTTCCAATAAACTCCGCCAAGGCGGGCGAGATCATAAGAGAAATAAGCGAGAAGTCGGGTCTCGCAGGGCGTGCCAATGTCAGGGTCATTCTCACGGGCGGAGAGACCATAAGAGGCATAGACTACAATCCGCGTAACCCCACTTTCTATATACTCGTGGAAGAATGGTCAAAGTTGCCTGAAGAGAATTACAGGGAGGGTGCCAAACTCGTCACTTTTGAACATAGGCGCGACATGCCGGAGGTCAAGACGACCAATTACACCAGAGCGGCCTCTCTCCAAGGATGGAAGAAGAAAGAAGGAGCGCTCGAAATTTTGTATACGCACGAAGGAAAGATCTTAGAGTGCGCGACGAGCAATATTTTCCTCGTCAAAGGCGGCGTTACTGTTACTCCGGATAGAGATATTTTGGAGGGTGTTACGAGAAAAATTGTTTTGGAGCTCGCGGAAGGCAAATATAAGACCGAAAAGAGGGAAGTTGCGGTGGGAGAATTAGACGCAGCGGACGAGATATTTATCACCGCTTCGTTTAAAGATATTGTGCCGATAGTTAGGGTGGATAAGAAGAAAGTGAGAAGCGGGGAAGTCGGCCCTGTCACGAAAGACATTATGGAAAGATACGCGAAATACCTCGCGAATTTTTAGCTTGCCAAATAGAGATTTTACCTGTATTCTAGTCGCCATGTCGCAAGACCATCTAATAAAGTTTGTCTCCCAAGGAGACGAGAAGGGTGTGGGCAAGGGCCATGTCTATTACTCGCGCAAGAACAGGAAAGCCGTCGAGCGCAAACTGGAGTTCAAAAAGTATAATCCCATCGCTCGCAAGCACACCGTTTACAAGGAGAAAAAGGCCTAAATCTTCGGCGGGCGATGAGGGAATCGAACCCCCGCCAGCGGTTTTGGAGACCGCTGTTCTACCACTAAACTAATCGCCCTAAAGCGCTATCCTATCATACGTTTAACGTACTTTTCTATTTTCCCGTACTCATCGGGTTTGAACCCTTCGACACTGCTCAGGGTGAACCACTTTATTTCTTTGTTGCGTTTGAACCAAGTCATCTGGCGCTTGGCGTAGTGTCTTATCGCCGTATTTAGCTTCTCCACAAACTCCTTTTTGCTTATTTTTTTCTTTAAATAGATGGCGGCGTAGCGGTATTCGAGTCCCAATTCGTATGCGCGTTCAAAGGGCAACTTTTTTGTTTCCCGAATTATCCCCGAAATCCTTTTTATCAACCTTTTGTAAATTCTCTCATCCAAATTATCCGGCTTCAAGCCAACGTATATAAATTTGTATTCTAATGTTCTTGAGAGTTTGGGAATAGTAGGAACCTTGCCAAGGGCGCCAACAATCTCTAGCGCACGAACTAAACGCACTTTATTGTTTGGATCTATAGTTTTTGCTCTTCTTGGATCTTTTTTCTTCAGTAGGTTAAAGAGCTCCGCTGAGGATTTCCGGTTCAGCTTTTTCCGAAGGCTTTTGTTGGGGGGCACTTCAGGGAAATCGGTCCTTCCAGTAAGGGCATCTATATAGAATCCTGTACCGCCGACGATGATAGGGAATTTGATTTTACCCATCTTCTCTTCCGCAAGTTTTTTATATTCCGATACGCTAAATTGCTTTTTCGGACTTGCGACATCAAGAAGATGGTGCTGGACACCCCACATTTCCTTCTTCGTGATTTTACCTGTCCCTATATCAAGTCCTTTATATACTTGGCGGGAATCGGCAGATATTATCTCGCCTCCGAACTTTTTGGCGAGACGCACCGCCAAGCTACTTTTACCCGAAGCCGTCGGCCCAACGATAACTAAAACTTTCTTTTTCGGCATTTTAGTTTACTGCCACAGGAGCTCCAATGGGGTTGGTCCTGTCCCTCTTTTGGCGCGCGAAAAACTTTCTTATCTCTTCGGTAAAGATTATTGTCGAAGCGGCCGAAACGACGATAAGCCATTCGTTCAGGCTAAGAGGTGTTGTGTGTAAAAACTTCTGGAACAGGGGATGATAGACCGCGAGAAGCTGGAAGCCGAGGGCCGCAAATGTGGCAGCAACCATCCAAATATTTTCGAAAGGATTTGTCGTAAAGACGGATTTTGTCTCCGAACGGCAGTTCCAGGCGTTAAACCACTGGAAAACGGCCAAGACAGTAAGGGAAATCGTCCAGGCCTTCGTCAAGTCGGATTCAAAGTAATTTTGGAAAAGGAAAAGTGTTACCGCGGTCATCGGGAGGGCCATGACGACCATTCTTTTTGCCATGAGAGTATCGACGATGTATTTACCCGGGCGCTTTAATTTCGCCAAAAGGTTCTTTCCTTTCGGCTCCATGGCAATCGCGACCGTGAAGAAGCCGTCGGTAACGAAGTTGAGCCAGATAATCTGGGTCGGCAGGAGTGGTAATGGGAGGCCCGCAACGACCGCTGAAGTAATAACAAGAATTTCCCCGATACTGGTCGAAAGGAGGTAGAGGACCACTTTTTTTATCGTCCGGTAAATGTTTCTGCCCTCTTCAACCGCCGAAACGATACTTGAGAAATTGTCGTCAAGGAGAACAATGTCGGCGGCTTCCTTGGCGACCTCTGTGCCCACCTTGCCCATAGCCACGCCAAGGTCGGCCGTGACAAGCGAGGGGGCGTCATTAACGCCGTCACCCGTCATGGCGACAATCTCGCCCCGCGCCTTAAAGGCGCTGATAATTCTCATCTTATGTTCGGGTGTCACCCGCGCGAAGACGGCGGTACCGCTTATTGATTCTTGAAGCGTTTGGTCCGACATCTCGTCTATTTCGGCGCCCGTGAGGACCTTGTCGCCATCTTTGAAGATAGTTGCCTCACGGGCAATCGCTTCCGCCGTGTTTTTATGGTCTCCGGTAATCATGACTACTCTAATACCCGCTCTCTGGGCGAGGGCTGTCGCCTCGCGCGCTTCCGGACGCAAGGTATCTCTTATGCCCAAGAGTCCCACGAGAACGAGATTCTTCACTTTCTCTTCGTCTAAATCTTCGGTATTCAAAACGCTTCGGGCCAGAGCGAGCACCCGCAGGCCTTTTTTAGAAATCTCGTGGACCTGAAGCGATATTTTATCCTTTAATTCCGAACCGAAAGTTTTTTCCTCTCCGCTCTCAAGAATTTTATCCGAGAGAGCAAGCACCGCTTCCGGCGCGCCGACGACGGAAAGCAGGTTTTTCCCACTTTCTTTGTGAAGGCTCGCCCGATATTTCAGACGGTAGTCGAAGGGCATTTCTGCGACGAGAGGAGATTCTGTTTCCAGAGAGTCCTTGTTAAACCCTAGTTTCTCGGCGAAGACCGCGATCGCGGCTTCCGTCGGATCTCCGGAAATTTTCCAAGTTTTCGTTTCTCCACTCTGGAAAATGCGCGCGCTGTTGCACAGGGCGGCGAGTTTTCCAAGCAGGGCGAGGCTCTCATGTTCCAGAGCGGAGACTTTTTCGCCGCCCAGCATTACGTCCCCCTTCGGCTCGAAGCCCGTGCCGCCGACCTCAAAAGCCTTGCCGTCCACGAAGGCGAATTGCGCCGTCATCTCGTTTTTCGTAATAGTCCCGGTTTTGTCGACAGCGATAACGTCCGCCTGGCCCAGGGCCTCGACCGCTTGCAGGCGTTTGATAAGAGCGTTTCGCTTGCTCATCCTCCAGACACCGGCGGCGAGAATTACCGTGATGGCTATCGGCAGACCTTCGGGGATGATCGAGACCGTCACAGAGACAACTGTCGCGAACATCTCCGATATTGCTCTGCCGTCGGCGACTCCGAAGATGAAAAGGAAGGCACTGATAAAGACTGCCGCCACGATAATAATTCTTGAGAGGACGCGGATATCGGCTTTGAGAGGTATTTCCGTATCAATTGAGGAAATTTCTTGGGCGATTTTTCCGATTTCCGTATCAAGGCCGGTTCTTGCCACTACTGCCGTGCCGTGACCCGCGACGACGCTCGTTCCTCTGAAAAGCATATTCTTCTGTTCCTGGACGGGAAGATTCGCGGTCTTTATCACGGACTTGTTTTTGAAAACCGATTCCGACTCTCCCGTTAGGGCCGATTCGTTCACTTTCAGACTTCTCTCGCTTGTGACGCGCGCATCGGCGGCCACCTTTTCGCCCTCCTGGAGAACAATCACATCACCGGGGACAAGCTCGGTATCGGGGATGATCACCTCAACGCCGCCTCTTATAACCACCGCTTTCGTTTCAACAAATTTCTCCAGAGCCCGCAGAGTGTCTCTCGCCCGACCTTCCTGAATCGCTCCGACAACGGCGTTAAGAAGAAGAACGATCCCGATCATAATACCGTCCGTGTAGTCGCCCATGAGGATTACCGCTCCGGCCGCCGCAAGAAGGATATAAATTAGAGGGCTTTTGAACTGTCTAAAAAATATCAAAAAGACGCTTTCAGTCTCGGCTTCCGGCAATTTGTTCTCGCCGTAAACTCTCGTCCTTTCTTTCGCTTCTTTTTCGGCGAGACCCGAGGGGCTGGATTTGAGAATTTTAAAAACCTCTTCCGTCTCGAGAGCATGCCACTTGGTTTCCAGCAATTTCTCCATCCGCCCTATTATACTAGCTAAACGAGCTCCTTTTCGGTTATATTTAATTCCTCGGGCGAGTGGCGGAATGGCAGACGCGCACGACTCAAAATCGTGTCTCGCAAGAGGTGAGGGTTCAAGTCCCTCCTCGCCCACCGGAATGTGCTAAAATCTTTTTATGTCGCGATTCTATAATGATGCCGTCTTCTGGGTAGAGGTGGATAAAATCAAGCCAAACCCTTTTCAGCCCCGCCGTGAGTTTGATGAAGCGCAATTAAAGAGTCTTGCCGATTCCATCAGGCAGTACGGCGTTCTTCAGGCTCTTGTAGTAACGAGGAAAGAACTGGTCAAGGAGGACGGCGGACTCGGAGTCGAGTACGAGCTTATAGCAGGCGAGAGACGTCTGCGCGCGGCACGCCTCGCCGGACTCCAGCAGGTGCCTGTTCTTATAAGAGACGGCGAGGAGACGGACCTGATGAAGCTCGAGCTCGCGATAATCGAGAATATCCAGCGAGAAGACTTAAGTCCGGTTGACCGGGCTCGCGCCTTTGATCGACTGGTAAAAGAGTTTAATTTTAAGCACCACGAAATCGGCAAGAAGGTCGGCAAGAGTCGTGAGTATGTTTCCAATTCTCTACGCATTCTTACGCTTCCCGAATACATCATTAACGCCCTTTCCCAAAACCAGATTACCGAGGGACATACGAGACCCCTGATGATGCTTATAGACAGACCACAAGAGCAAGAAACTCTTTTCAAAGAAATTGTTTTCAAGAAACTGAATGTCCGCGAGGCCGAGAGCATCGCCCGCCACATCGCGGTGGAACGCGCTCGAAAGCTCATCGACGAAGAACTTATAGAAATAGAAGATCAGTTTAAAGAGAAACTCGGCACCCGTGTCAGAATCGAGAAGAAGCCCGCCCGCCACGGCTCCGCCGAAGGCGAGTCGGGCGGGGACGAAGGCGGGCGAGTGACCATAGACTTTTTCAACAAAGACGACTTGCGCGCGCTTCTCGAACGCATTGCCGCGGATGAAAATCAGGCTTCACCGCAAAAGCTCGAAGAGGTCCCGCCGCTCACCGAAGAGCCCGCCCGACTGGACGACGCCAGTCGTTCGGGCGGGGAAAAAATTTTTGCCGAGGATGACGACTCTCTCTATTCGGTCACCAAGTTCAGTATCTAACTTTTCGCGCTGTCACGAAGCTCTCCCAGCCGGTGCCTGATGTGGCGCCGAGCAAGCGTTGTTTTGGCCATATCTAACCACTTGCGATTCGGTTTGGCGCCTTCTTTCGTTTCGATGTGCACGATGTCACCGTTCTCGAGCTTTGTCTCAAGGGAGACAAGCTTGCCGTTAACTTTGGCACCCGACATTTTGTTCCCGATGTCCGAATGGATATAGTAAGCGAAATCTATCGGGGTCGAATCTATCGGCAGGTCGACCACATCACCCTTCGGCGAGAAGACGAAGATGCGGTGGCTGAAGAAGTCGCTTTTGAGCCCTTCGCGGAATATTTTGTAGTTCTTGGACGGCTCGTCGTAATGCGCAAGCTCTTTTATCCAGTGCGGAATATCTTGTTTGTCGGTATTTTTTGAAATCCCTTCCTTCGGCAAAAGGGCGTGGACCCAAGCGAGGACGTCCTTATTCTCACTCCCGCTTTTGTAAGAGAGGTGCGAAGCGACTCCGTATTCCGAATATTTGTGCATGTCGTGGGTCTTTATCTGCATCTCGACGATATTGCCGTCGCCGGTAAAGACGGTGGTGTGAAGAGCCTGATAGCCGTTCAGTTTCGGGTTCGAAATATAGTCTTTGATGCGTCCAGGGAGGGGCTTCCAGCGCGCATGAATTGTGCCGAGGACTCTGTAGCAGTCGGGGATAGTGTCGACGAGAATCCGCATGGCGTTAAGATCATAAATTTTTTCAAGATCTTTGTCGTAACGAAGATATTTTTTATAAAGACTATAGAGCCCCTTGATACGGTATTCGGTTTTGATTTTCACCAGACCTTCTTTGGCGAGCGCCTTCTTAACCGAGTGTGAGAATTTTTCCAAGTCTTCGCTCCGGTCTAGGTGCCGCTCCTTCAGGATTTTTTTCATCGCCTCATACTCTTTCGGGTAGACGTAAGGGAAGGACAGGTCCTCGAGCTCGCGGTTTATTTTTCTGATACCGAGGCGGTAGGCGATGGGGGCGTAGATTTCAAGGGTTTCGCGCGCGAGTCGCTCCTGCTTTTCTTTCGGCACAAAATCCAGAGTTCTCATGTTGTGCAGACGGCAGGCGAGCTTTATTAGGAGTACCCTGATGTCTTCGGAGATAGCGACAAAGAGCTTGCGGAGACTCTCATTATGTCTATCGGCGCCTTTATATTTAAGCGCCCCGAGTTTGGAGGTACCCTCAATGAGAAAGGCGATTTCCTCTCCGAATTCCTTCACTATTTTTTCTTTTCCAATCCCGTCGTTTTCGGTCGCGTCATGGAGGAGTCCCGCGGCGATGGTGGGCGAACTTGCTCCGAACTCGGCGAGGGTCGCTGCCGTCTCGGCAAAGTGCCCAAGGCTCGGCTCGCCCGAGTAGCGCTTCTTGCCTTTATTTATATTTTCGGCGAAGGCGTAAGCTCTCTTGACCAGAGCAATATCCTCGGCCGAAGGATTAGACATGTTCCTCGTTATTTTGAGGAGGAAATCTACTTCTTCTCTTTTTTGTGTGGGTTGTGGTTTGGGCATTGTTTGTTCGAGCATCTTTCGGGAATGGTTTTTGTCCCTTCCATCTTGAGCGAGCCGCAGAGCTCGCAGATCTCGCCCGTTGGTTTCGCCTTTATCGCGTACTTGCAGTCGGGGTAGTTTGAACAGCTATAGAATACACCAAACCGACCTCGCCTTTCAGTGAGAAAGCCGCTTTTGCAGGTGGGGCACCCAACGCCGGTGGAATTGGCTTTTTCCTGTTCCTCGTCTTTTTTTACGAACTTACACTTGGGAAAACGCGAGCAAGCGATAAACATTCCGAACCGGCCTTCGCGCGCCACAAGATTTCCTTCCTCGCACTTCGGACATTTTTCGCCCGTTTCCTTGGGGCCGGCCAGCTCCTTGCCCTCTATGGTTCGGGCCCCCGAGCACTCGGGGAACCTTTCGCACGACATAAATTTGCCGTTTCGACCAAGTTTTATAATCATCGGCCCGCCGCAAACAGGACACTTGAAATCAGCATGAGCCTTGCCGAGATTGGTAATTTTTTCTATTTCTTCCTTTGACTTGACTGCCTCCTCGAACGGCTTATAAAAGTCCGAGAGCGTTTTCTTATACGAACGATCGCCTTCGGCAATTTCGTCGAGCTCATTCTCCATCTCCGCGGTAAACGAATCGCTGATGTAAGTGGGGAAGTGCTCTTCCAAGAAGGAGCTGACGACGTCGCCTGTGTCGGTCGGGTGGAGCGCCTTGGAAATTTTCGTCACGTAGCCGCGCTCCTCAAGAGTTTTTATTATCGAGGCATAAGTTGAGGGTCGCCCGATGCCGCGCTTCTCAAGTTCTTTGATAAGTCCGGCCTCCGAGTATCGGGCGGGCGGTTCGGTCTGTTTTTCTTCGGAATTTATAGCTATAAGTTTTAAGGAATCTCCAGAGGCAAGTTTCGGTAAAATCACTTCTTCGCTTGTTGAGTCCGGGTCGGCCTTGAGCCAGCCGTCGAAGATGACGCGGGAGCCGTTGAGGGCAAAGTCCGGGATAGGCGAGCCCGCGACATTCGCCAAGACTCTTGTGCGCATAACCCGCGCCGGTTTCATCTGACTCGCTAAAGTTCTCTGCCAGATAAGGCGATAAATCTTTTTCTCCGCGTCCGAGTGTCCTGCCGACTCGACGGACATGTGAGTCGGTCTTATGGCCTCGTGCGCTTCTTGGGCGTTTTTTGATTTTTTCGCGAAGACATTGGATTGGAAATAATTTTCGCCGTACTTTTTCTTGACGGTGTTCTCGATATCTTTGCGCGCCGCGCCGCCGAGATTTGTCGAGTCGGTGCGCATGTATGAGATATGTCCGGCCTCGTAAAGCTTCTGCGCCAGACTCATGGTGTAAGAGGGCGCCATGCCGAGGCGCGAACTTGCCGTCTGCTGGAGGGTGGAAGTTATAAAGGGCGCGCGGGCGGCGCGTGAGACCTCGGTTTCTTTTATATCTACTACTTGCCAAGCGCCGCTTTTTCCATTTTCGATGATTTTCGCCACCTCTTTTTCATCCGTAGGTTCTTTTGAGCAGAGGAAAGAAAGCTTGTTGCCGTGCCCGTCTTCAAGCTCCGCCATAATGCGCCAGAAGGTGACTGGTTCAAAAGCGCGAATCTCTCGTTCGCGTTCCATGATGATGCGGAGGGCGGGCGACTGAACCCGACCCGCCGAAAGACCGTAGCGGACCTTCTTCCAGATAAGTCCAGAGAGGTCGTAACCGACAAGGCGGTCCAAGACGCGCCTGGCCTCCTGCGCCTCGCGCAGTTTCGTGTCTATTTCTCTTGGGCGCTCGAGCGCCTCTTCAACCGCTTCTTTGGTAATCTCATAAAAGACGATGCGTTTAGGGTTTTTTAGCCCAAGAGCTTCTTGGACATGCCAGGCGATGGCCTCACCCTCGCGATCGGGGTCGGTCGCAAGGAGGATATCGTCGGCTTTCTTCACGAGCGACTTTATTTCGGAAATTACTTTCTCCTTGCCCTTAACGACCTCATAGTGCGGCACGAAACCCGCCGCGATATCTATCGCCTTCTTGTTTGACTTTGGCAAGTCGCGGATGTGGCCGACGGAAGCGACCACGCGGAACTCCTTACCCAAATATTTTTCTATGGTCTTCGCCTTCGAGGGCGACTCCACGATCAAAAGTTTCATTAGACTCAATTAGTACTATAGAAACTTTTTCTTTGCAAATAACGTGCTACTATTTATGTGTAATGGTATTTAACTAAATTAATGGAAAAAGTATTAATTTTAACAGGGTCCTCTGCTTTGCTGTTTGGTCTGTTTATTTTTATGGTGCTTACAGGATTTATAGATTTTCATAATGTCGGCTTTTTCATTGAGTCATTTGCTGAATGGGTAGAGCTTCTTTTTCCTGCTGCTATTTCCGCGACCCTTCTAATCTTCTCTTGGGGTTTGTTTAAACTCATTTCTGCCAAAGGAGGAGAGGAGTCAAAAGCTAAAGCTAAAAAGATTATATTCTGGGCCCTAGTCAACCTATTTCTCATAAGTGTGTACTGGTATTTTGCAACAATTATTTTTGAATTCCTGTCTATCTTCATTTAAAATTGTTCAGTTCTTTTCATTGAGCGTTAAAATATTTTCCGAACTTCGCCCAACTCTTCCTTGATAAGACCCTTGATTTCAAGGAGTGAGAGGGCGGCGCTCGCGGTGCCAATATCGAGTTCCGAGAGGCGGATAAGTTCGTCGCGCGAGTGCGGAGTCTCAAGGAGTTTTATGAATATTTTCTCGGTCTCGCTGAGCTCTTCAAGCTCGATAAGCGCCGCCGGTGTTTTTGGCTCAAGACCCAAGAGCTCTAAAACATCGTCGGCATCGCGTACCAAGGCGGCGCCGAGCCGTATGAGCATATGCGGTCCGTCTGAGGTGGGGGAGTCAATGGGGCCGGGCACGGCGCCGACTTCTCTATTGTACTCGGTGGCAAGACGCGAAGTGATGAGGGTGCCCGATTTCTTTTCCGCCTCTATAACCAGAGTGGCATGACAGAGCCCCGCCATAATCCTGTTTCTTCGCGGGAAGGCCCAGGCGCCGGCGGGCATCGTGTCGTCATATTCGGAGATAAGAGAGCCCCCGGCGGCAACAATTTCGTTCGCGAGGTTCACGTGTGAGTGGGGGTGAAGAACCTTTCTGTCGAGGCCCGAGCCGGGAATAGCCACGGTCTGGAGTCCCGCGCGCAAGGCCGCGCGATGGGCGATTGAGTCAATACCTAAAGCCAGCCCCGAGACGATTGTAACGGGGTAACCCGAGAGCCCCGAGATGATTGCTTCGCAGGCTTCTCGACCATAGGCGGAATACTTTCTCGAGCCGATGACCGCGAGCAGTTTGTTCTCCCACTTCGGCAGGGTGCCCTCATAACGGAGCCGAGTCGGCGGATCGGTAATTTCCTTAAGCAGCGCCGGAAAATCTTGTGGAAGAAGCCCCTTAATCATTGTGATATATTGTATCGTAAATGCTCGACATCAAGTTTATCAGGGAGAATCAAAAACTCGTAGAGCGGGCCGCCCAGCTCAAGGGCATAAAATTTGACGTCGAAAAACTCTTGAAAATCGACGATAAGAGAAAAGCAATGCTCTTAACGGTCGAAGAAAAACGCGCCGAACAGAAAGTTGCTTCGAACAACATCGTTAAAGCCGATTCCAAAGAGCGTGAGAAAATTCTGGAGAAGATGAAAACTCTCAAGAGCTCTCTTGAAAAAGAGGAGAAAGAGCTCGAAGAAGCCCTAAGGGAATGGCGCGCTCTCATGCTCGAAGTGCCCAACATTCCCGACGCGTCGGTGCCTGAGGGGAAAAGCGAGGCCGACAACAAAGTGCTCAAGACTTGGGGCAAGAAACCGGAATTCGATTTCGAACCAAAAGATCATATCGAACTCATGACGACGCTCAATATGGCCGATTTCGAAAGAGGGACAAAGGTACACGGCTTCCGCGGTTATTTTCTCAAGAACTCCGGCGCCATGCTCTCCTGGGCTATCTGGAATTACTCTAGAGACTTTTTCTTAGGCAAGGGCTTTGACCTCTTCCTGCCGCCGGTAATCGTCCATAAAAATTTTCTCTACGGCACAGGACACTTGCCGGGAGGCGCCGAAGACATTTTCCAGACACAGGATGGAGAGTATTTAGCGGGCACGGCCGAGATTCCGATGATGGCCTACCACGCGGAGGAAATTATCGAGAAGAAAGATTTGCCCCTCCGCTACTTGGCCTTCTCGCCTTGCTTCCGAAGAGAGGCGGGGAGTTACTCGAAAGATGTTAAGGGACTTATCCGTGTTCACGAATTTTTCAAACTTGAACAACTGATTCTTTGCGAAGCCGGTCACGAAGAGTCGGTGAAGTATCATGAAGAACTCAACCGCAATACGGAAGAATTCATAGAGTCGCTCGGCATTCCGTATCAGCAGGTTGTAATCTCGACCGGTGACCTCAAGGGGGCGCACGTAAAGTCCTATGACACCGAACTCTGGGTGCCGAAAGAAGGGAAGTATCGCGAGATTGCGAGCGCCTCGTACTACCACGACTTCCAGACAAGACGCTTCAACACCCGCTACCGCGACTCGGACGGCAAGATAAGGTATCTCCACTCGCTTAATGCCACGGCGATTCCTACTCCGAGAATTCTTGTCTCACTCGTAGAAAATTTTCAGCAAAAGGACGGTTCGATAAAAATCCCGGAAGCCCTGAGACCATACATGAACGGGCTTTCCGTGATAAAGAAATGAGAAATGAAAATCGTCTCGTCGGGCAAGGTTCTCAATACTTCCAAGCTTTATAAAAAAAAGAGGAAGAAAAAGCTTTTTAAACTCTCGCTCCTTCTTGTGCTCTTCTTTTCCTCGGTCTGGAGCCTTGTCTATATGTCCCGGGAGGAACGCTTTCTCATAAAAGAGACGGTTATCGGCGGCGTGGACGTCGTAGACCGCGATGAAATGAAAAGTCGGACCGAGAATCTCCTCGAGGGATTCTATTTCTGGTTTATACCGAGAAACAATTTAGCCGTTTTTCCCCGCGCCGAGATTAAGTCGACCCTTCTCGAAAATTTTAAGAGATTAAAAAATGTAAAGCTCGAGATAAACGAGAACACCCTTGCCATCTCCGTTGAAGAACGGGTACCGGCGGCGCTCTATTGTCCCGAGGCTCTCCGGAATCTGGGCGCCTCCAACTGTTACTTCATAGATAAGGATGCGCTTATCTTCGCAAAGGCCCCCGCTTTTTCCGGCGACTCTTTCTTCATCTACGGCACCGAAACCGCGATTGATGACCCGATAGGCAAGGTTGTTGCTTCGGTTGAGGAATTCAGCGCCCTTTCGGTATTTTTTAAAAACTTGGAATATCTCGAAATCAAGGCGAAAGCGCTTGAGATCGGTGAGGAAAGCTACACCCTTCTTACGGACCAAGGCACGCGCCTGATGTGGAAGAAGGAATACGGTCTCGAAAAAATATACGAGAACCTCGAGGCCTTTCTTTCCGAAGAGTCTATAAAAGCACAAAAGGATTTCCTCGAACGTGTAGAGTATCTTGATTTAACAACAGAAGACAAAGTGTATTGGCTTCTTAAGAAGTGATACAATTATTGCGATGCAGGCTATTTATCTCCCACTTTTTTATCTGAAGTGGCACTATTCGGAGGCCTTCGGCGACCTCTACCGCAACTGGAAAAGTTTCCTCGCCTTCACACTCCACCTCTTTTCGATGAAGCTTTTGTTCAGAACCTGGCTCTCACCACTCGGGCGCCTCAACGAGGGTTATAAAAAGTCTTTTGATCTGGAGGACTTCATGGAAACTTTCGTGGTGAACACGATGATGCGTCTCATCGGCTTTCTCCTGCGCACCTTCGTCATCGTGACGGGGGTCCTGGTTTTTGTCGTCGCTTTCTTCTTGGGACTCGCGTCATTTGCGCTTTGGGCCGTGGCACCCCTCGTTATTGCTTCTCTCTTTATCCAAGGACTCTTACTCCTCCTTGCTTAAGACAATGAACTACGCCGAGCTCAGAAAAATACTCGCCCCTTGGAAACCGGTTTTCGCCTTGGAGCGTGCGTTCCCGAAAAAATTGAGAAGAATAATCAAGGTCCTTCTTTCTTTCCTGGTCGTGGGTTCGTTTGCCGCCGCCCTTCTTCAATCGGCCGGTACCATATCGGGCTCGAGCGAGAAGTCCGAAGGACTTCTCTACCTCTCGCTCTCGCTTTGGCTCGTTCTTTTTCTTCTCGATTGTTTCCACAATTCCCACTTCTTCAAGCGTTCAAAGGCGGCGGGAAGGTTCGGCCTGGAACTCGCCCTGATTGTCTTCAACACTCCTCGGACCGACGCGACCAAGGGCTTCGCCGTATCCGTTCTTGGCAGGGAGATTCTCTTGCGCTCCGGCATCATGCCCGACGAGACGAGGAAATTCCTCGCCTCGCGGAAAACAATCGTACCCGCCGAAAAAATCAAGCTTCCCGAACATCGCGCCGTCTTCCGGGCCTATCTCTCGGCTCTGCTTGCCGCCGACAGCGAGTTTAAAAACTTTATTCTCTCGAAAAATATTACCGAAGAAGACTTTCTCGGTGCCGGAAGCTGGAGCGCCTCCGTCTCTTTCGAAGAAGCGCGCGCGAGGCGCTGGTGGTCGAGGGAGAATCTTTTGAAAATCCATCCCATCGGTAGAAGCTGGTCCTATGGCCGAGCCTACGCTCTGATGAAATACGCCAAGCCCCTCCGCGTCTCCTCCGTCTCATCAAGCGAAGGGTTACACGCCGAAGAGGCCAAACTCTTGGAAATAATTCTCTCACGCTCGTCGGGGGCGAACGCGATTCTCGTGGGCGAGGACGGCTCGGGGAAGATGGAGGTCCTCGAAGAGCTCCACCGGATGATGGAGAAAGGGGAGGCGGCGAAAACGCTTGAAGATAAAGAAATCTGGGTTTTCGAGCCGTCACTCTTAGCTGCCTCAACGGAGGACGCGGAAATCTTCGAGCGCGAACTCCTCAAAGTTCTGAAAGAGTCGGAACGCGCGGGCAATGTCGTCTTCGTTATTCCGAATTTTTCCAAATTCTTGGAGGCCGGTAACCGTTACGGCGTCTCGGTGCTCTCGATTCTGAGCCCGTTTGTCGCCTCAAGCAAACTTCAGATTGTCGGTATCTCAAACGCCGATGAGTTTGAGCGCAATCTCGAACATATCGGCGATATCAAACAGCAGTTTGAAAAAGTGGCGGTGCATCCGATAGACGAGAACCACTTGGTTGGTATTCTTAAGTCGGAAGTCGGGCGTCTTGAGAAGGAGCTCGGTGTTTTCATAACTTATCCGGCGGTTTCGGAAGCGATTCTCGCGGCTAAGAAATATTTCGTCGACCGACCGCTAGCGGACGCCGCCTCGGACCTTCTCGTAGAAGCGGCGGCAAAGACGAGCAAGGCCACCAACTTCGTTATAAGAAAGGAAGATGTTCTCTCGGTCGCGGGGTCAAAGACCGGCATCCCGACCGGCAAGGTGGGCGAGAAAGAGAAAGACAAACTCTTGAATCTCGAGAGTCTCTTGAAGTCAAAAATTGTTGGGCAAGACGAGGCGGTGAGGGCTGTCGCCGACGCCATTCGCCGCGCTCGTTCTGGGATAGGTAACCCCTTGCGACCTATGGGCTCGTTTCTCTTCTTGGGGCCAACGGGTGTCGGGAAAACCGAGACGGCAAAGGCTTTGGGCGAAGTCTTTTTCGGCGACAAGGCCAAGTTCTTGCGTCTTGATATGTCCGAGTACAACGCTAGCGATTCTCTTAACCGTCTGATAGGTTCGTTTGAATCGAATACGCCGGGCACCTTGGTCGCGCTTCTCCGCGAGAACCCCTACGGGGTGCTTCTTCTCGACGAGTTTGAAAAGACGGCGCCGAAGGTGCTCGACCTTTTCCTGCAGATTATTGACGAAGGCATTTTCTCCGATATGCGCGGCGAAAAAGTTAGCGCGCGCAATGTCGTGATTGTCGCCACCTCGAACGCGGGGTCGGACATTATCTTTGAATATCTTAAGACGCACAAAGATCTCTTGGGTGCCCGCGACACGATTATCAATAAAATTATAAGCGAGGGTATATATAAACCCGAACTTCTCAACCGCTTCGACGGCGTCATTCTCTTCCACCCGCTTAGGGATGTGCATCTCAAGAGTGTGGCGAAGAAGATGCTCGGGGGCCTCGAAGAACGCCTGAAAGAACAAGGCATTACCCTAAGGACCAACGACGCTCTACTCAACTTTCTTGTGAAAAAGGGCACGGACCCGAAATTCGGCGCGCGACCCCTGAACCGCGCGATTCAAGAAACGGTCGAGCAGATTATCGCCAAGAAAATGATTTCAGGAGAAATTTCTAGTGGCTCGACCGTGGAGTTAACCGACAAGGATTTTGAGTAATTTCTGGAACACAATCAAGAAGCCGGTCTTGGCACTAGCACCCATGGCAAACGTCACCGACTCTGCCTTCCGCTTCATCATCGCCAAGTACGGGAAGCCCGATGTAATGTGGACCGAGTTTGTCTCCGCTGATGGTTTGGCGCTTGCACCAGAGGACCCGCCCGAACGACCGGGGTCGTCCGGTCGGGCGGGGGGGAGGAAAAAACTTCTGAAAGACTTGGAGTACTCGGAGGCGGAGCACCCGATAGTGGCGCAGTTTTTCACTTCAAATACAGAACACATGAGGAGCGCGGCAGAACTTGCGCGGAAACTTGGTTTTAACGGAGTGGATATAAACATGGGTTGTCCCGACAGAACTATAGAGAAACAAGGTGCAGGTGCACAGCTTATGAAAGATGCAAAACGTGCTCGGGAGCTGATACGAGCGGCAAAAGAGGGTGCAGGGGACTTGCCGGTATCGCTTAAGACTCGCACGGGCTATAACAAACCGGAACTCGACACTTGGCTTCCGGAAGTGCTTAAAGAAAATCCGGCGGTGGTGACGATTCATGCGCGGACGAGAAAGGAGATGTCGAAGGTGCCCGCGCGCTGGGAGTTTGTCAAAAGGGCGGTGGAGATTCGGGACAAGGCGGGGGCGGGCACTTTAATATTCGGCAACGGCGATGTGAAGGATTTAAAAGAGGCGGGAGCGAGGGTTAAAGAGACCGGCTGTGACGGAGTGATGCTCGGCAGGGCAATTTTCGGAAATCCATGGCTCTTTAAGGAATATGAGCCGACCAAAGAGGAGAAACTGAAAGTGCTCGTAGAGCACACGAAGCTTTTTGAAAAACTTCTGGGGGGTGTGAAAAGTTTCGCCATAATGAAAAAGCACTTCAAGGCGTATGTAAATGGCTTTGAAGGAGCGGTAGATTTGCGGGCCAGACTCATGGAGACAGATAGCGCGGGCGAAGTTGAGACGATAATTGCTAAATTTTCGGCAGAAGAGTAACCTATCTTTCAGGCAATAACCATATTGGAGTTCTTCACATGAGCTATTTCGCGCGAAAGTTGCGTTACGCAGCAACTGATGGTGAATCATGCGCATCTTACATGGCTCTGGTCGAACTCGCCAAGAAAAAGGGCGGACGACCAGCGGGGTTCATACTGTATCGGCGGATCATTGATTATGGCTACCCCAAAGAAAGTAAGTCAGAGATGATCCACCTTAAGGCAGAGACGGTCGAGGAGGCAATCAAACGCTTCTGGCCTTTTGGCAGAAAGGGTTCGGGGAAAGAATTCCCGGGCCACAACAGTGATTGTTGGGAGAAGACGACTCTTTGGCTGAACTTTCTCGCAGCCGGTGGTGGGCATGAAGGTTTGGGCTACGAGCACAACACCAAAGGAATTCGTTTTGGTAGTTGGGCTAAAGTCGGCACGCCTGCTCCATGGAGCAGGCGGCGAAAGAAAAAGAAACCATTGCAGTTTGGAAATCTCGCCCACATCATGCTTGTCCATCAAGCAAAAATTCGTGGCTTTAAAGAAGAAAGGCGCCACCTCAACGAAAGACTTTCAGAGCTTTCGCTCTACGATGCTGAATATGATGAGATCTACCCTCCTCAAAAAGGTGAAATTGGTTACGAAGAATATACTCAGATAGACAAAGAGGTTGAGGGTATAGACGAAGAAATAATGTCTCTCAACGCGGCTATCGAGAATATTAGAGCCGAGATGCGTTACAAGGTTTACCGAATGTTTCCGAAACCCGCCGCAGCGTAGTGGCAATAGAGAGCCGACCAGTACCACTGGTCGGCTTATTTTTATTAAATTGGTATACTGTTTGTTATGAAAAAATCCTCCGAGACATCCGCCGTTCTCTACAGAAGGTATCGCCCGGAGAAGTTTGGCGACGTTGTTGGGCAGGATCATATTGTGAAAGTCCTTGAGGGCGCTCTCAAGCTCGGCAACATCTCGCACGCCTACCTTTTCTCTGGACCGCGCGGGACGGGCAAAACTTCCGTGGCGCGCATCTTGGCGAAAGAGATTGGCACCTCGGGTCCCGACCTTGTCGAGATGGATGCGGCGTCAAACCGCGGTATAGACGATGTCCGCGAGATTAGAGAATCCGTTAACACTCTGCCTTTCGAGTCGAAGCACAAAGTCTACATCATCGATGAGACGCACATGCTTACCAAGGAAGCATGGAACGCTTTTTTGAAAACCTTGGAAGAGCCGCCCAAGCACGTAGTATTTATCTTCGCCACGACCGAGCTCGAGAAGGTGCCCGAGACCGTCGTCTCGCGCTGTCAGACCTTCAGATTTAAACAACCAAGCCAGAGTGTTCTCAAAGACTTTGCCCTCGTTGTCGCGAAAAAAGAGGGCTTTAGCTTGGAGAAAGAGGCGGCAGAACTCATCGCCCTTCTCGGCGACGGCTCCTTCCGCGATGTCCATGGTATTTTGGAGAAAATTCTCTCGTCCACAGAGGATAAAAAGATTACTCGGGAAGAGGTGGAGAAACTGACTGGCGCGCCACGCTTGGAATTGGTCCGCGACATCCTCTCTTCAATAGTTGAGAAAGATTTGGGGAAAGGTCTTAAGGCCGTCCAAAAGGCGGGGGAGGCGAACGCCGACATGAAGCTTTTTGCGAAACTTATCCTGGAACGCCTGCGCTTCCTTTTCTTACTTCGCCTGAAGGCGGGGATGGACGAGTATATAGAAGAGGAGACGAGTGAAGATGATTTTAAATTCCTGAAAAACTTGGCTGAGAAAGCTGGGAAGGACCTAACCGCCGAGACACTCCTGCGCTTCATTACTGCCTACGAGGACAGCGGCCGCACCTCTATCCCCGAGCTTGCTCTAGAGCTTGCACTAGTAGATACTATTCTTAACTACAATTAATTATGGAAGACCATAGACGCGAAACGAAAACGTCGGAGATAACATCAACACCGGCACAAGCCACTATCCTAACCATCCCTATCGCCATCGTTATTGCGGGAGTTCTCATAGCCGGAGGGGTGTATCTGGGTGGAAGACGAGGAGATACGGCAGGTATTACCTCGCCACAAGAAGCTGGGCGAGAGGAAGCACGACTTTCAGCCGCGCTCGATAACATGACTCCTATTACGAGCAAGGACCACATCCGTGGCAATCCGGATGCGCCGGTAAAAATCGTGGAGTATTCAGATATGGAATGTCCGTTCTGTAAGCGTTTCCATCCGACCATGCAACAGGTGATGGATGAGTATGGAAAATCCGGCAAAGTCGCTTGGGTATATCGCCACTTTCCGCTCGACCAGCTTCATCCGATAAAAGCTCGTAAAGAAGCTGTCGCATCGGAGTGCGCCAATGAGCAGGGTGGTAATGACGTGTTCTGGAAATATGTTGACCGCTTCTTTGAACTTACGCCATCCAATAATCAGACAGACGTAGATACTGTTTTACCGCAAATTGCCCGTGAAATCGGTCTTGATGAGACAAAATTCGCATCATGTCTGGGAAGTAATAAATACGATGCCCATATCGAGGAGGAGGTTCAAAACGCTATCGCGACCGGTGGTAACGGCACACCCTGGAACATCGTGGTTGCAAAAAACGGTAAAAAGTTTCCGCTTTCCGGCGCACAGCCCTATGTGGCGGTAAAACAGCTCATTGATCTCGCGTTGCAAGAAAAATGATTATAG
Source organism: Minisyncoccia bacterium (assembly GCA_049651785.1). GTDB lineage: Bacteria > Patescibacteriota > Minisyncoccia > Phycocordibacterales > Zambryskibacteraceae > UBA5004. The sequence goes on along the minus strand of JBASCT010000017.1, from coordinate 3,432 downwards.
TTCTCCAAGCTCTTAAAAAAGTTTTCCGCAAACCGCGGTATGTGCTCCTTGCCCTTATAACCGGCGCGATAGTCTTTGCCTTTGCGGTTTGGCTTCCGAATTTACCGCTAATCGTGCAAATCATGGGGCATTCCGAAATCTCTTTTTCGCAGAAGCTTGATCTGCCGTGGAGTCTCTTGGGTTCAATTGCGACCAACTTCACTTTGCTCTCCGCTTCATATACAATCGCTATAGCGGTACTATTCGGTGTCTACGTAGCAATGGCTACCTACTTCCTCAAGCGTAGAATCAAGGAGGTCGGGCAAGGGGATGTCGCCACAGGGTTTTTTGGCATCACAAGCGGGGTTATCGGCATGGGGTGCGCTGCCTGTGGCTCGTTTCTCTTGATGAGCATACTTTCATTTGTTGGCGCAGGAGGGGTTCTTGTGCTTTTACCGCTTCAAGGCAGTGAGTTCGGTATTTTGGGCGCGATCCTTCTTGCCTTGGCCGTATACGTCACCGCAAAGCAGATAGAGAATCCACTGGTCTGTAAAGTTCCCATTACAAAGTCATGAAAAACAACCAATTACAAATTGCAATTTCAATAATAGCGGTCGCAGGACTAATCGTTTTATTCCTTTTGGGTCGTGGCACTCCGCAGAATGCCGATCCAGAAAAAACGGTTTCGGTAAACGCGAGTCAAAGCGACATCGTCTCTGAAAAAGCTGTCCATTGGCACCCCGAACTCTCAGTTACCATCAAGGGCGAAAAGCAACCGATCCCCGCAAATATTGGAATAGGCATGCAATATGCCGGCTATCCGCAGTATGACTCAATGATGATGATGGCTAACATGCACACGCATGACGATTCGGGAATGATCCACTGGGAAGTAATGGAAGGTCCGGTTACGAAAGATGAAGTCACCCTGGCTGTGTTCTTCGGCATATGGGGTAAGACCTTCAACAAAGATTGCATCTTTGAGTACTGCAATGGAGCAGGGGGTACGGTAAAGATGCTCGTAAACGGCAAAGAAAACACCGAGTTTGAAAACTACGTTGTGAAAGACAAGGACAAAATCGAGATTATCTTTGATTAAAAGTTTATGGTCAAAACAATAAAACTAGTATTTCATTCGCCGTATTACTGGCTTGTAGCAATTGACGGCGCGCTGGGCATCGGCCTTCTTTATTGGTGGCTTCTTTCCAAAACATCAACCTGGGTGAATTTCTATTCAATGTACTACGGCGTGCCCCTCTACTTTTGGCCGTATGTCCTTCTGACCCTCGCTTCAATGATTCTTTTCGGAATGGTCTTGGCGGTCGCTCTATACTCATGGCAACATTCAAAGTTGCGAAACATAAAAGACCAAGGAAGCACCGCTTTTGGAGGGCTATTCGGCGCGTTGGGGGCGGCTTGTCCGACATGCGGCGCATTTCTTCTTTCGCTTCTCGGCATAGCGGGAGGCCTTGCCATTTTTCCGCTCAAGGGTCTCGAGTTTAAACTTCTAAGCGTTGTGTTTTTCGGCGTAGCGCTTGTTCTTTCAACGAAAAAATTACGAGAAGCAGTCGCCTGCGAAAATTGCGAAGTAAAACCGAACGCTACTCCCTCCTATCAAGATATGTTCGCCATCCTATTTCTCATACTTCTCTTTGCCATGCCTCTTTGGAATCAGGAACGGGTAGCGGCGGGCATCAGTGCTAAGGACGGTACATTATTGGCAAATAAAATTAGCGAGGTTCAAAACGCAGAAACCGGAAACGCTTTATACAATGAAGTGGTTGCAAAGGTTTTGCCGCCAGAAGGATTCGAGATAAAAATTGTTTTTGGCGACGCGGTTGTGAAGTTGGTTGAGGCAGGCGTCATCGACTTGGAAAAATTCAAACAGATTTACAGCGAACGTGGCATGAGCGAAGAGGATCTTGCCATTCTAACTAAGCCGTCATATGAACCGATAAAAATCACCGCCAATAATGCTGGATTTATGGTAAATCTTCTCTGGCCGCTGGGCCTTGCCAATAAAACGGATTTCAACGAAAAAAGCCCTATCAAAGGCGAATCGCTCTTCAACTTCGCTTCCACCGGTGGCTGGACGCTTGGCAAGGAAGACAACGGCGGCAAATACTTCAATAAATATGAGATTGTAAAATTAACGCCCGCCGAAGAAGCAATTGCTTTGAGAGTCGCAGAGAATACCTACCGTCCGTGTTGTGGAAACTCTACCTTCTTCCAAGACTGCAATCATGGCTCCGCGCTTCTCGGCTTGATTGAATTAGGCGCGGCGCAAGGTCTCTCTGCAAAGGAACTCTACAAAGCCGCGCTTCAAGTCAACTCTTTCTGGTTTCCGCAAACCTACATTGAGACCGCACTTTACTACAAGATTGCAAAAGGCGTTGATTGGGAAGACGTGAATGCGGCGGAAATCATGAGTTTCAACTATTCAAGCGGTTCCGGATGGGCAAAGAATGTCGGTCAACCGTTTCAGAAATTAGTGCAAGAGAACCCCGATCTTCTGCCACGACAGAAGGGCGGAGCAGGATGCGGGGTTTAGAAATTTATGGGAAACAAAAAAACAATCTTTATGGTTCTTGCGACGCTCATCGCTTTATCTGCCGCAGGTCTTCTGATAGCGCAAAACTCGCAGCAGGGGGTCGCATTCGGAACCCTTACGAGCAAGGAATTGGCCATTGCACTTGATAAAAAGGATTTCTTTTTTATAAATGTTCATGTTCCGTACGAAGGCGAGATTAAAAATACCGATGTTTTTATTCCTTATGACCAAATGAGCGCAAATCTCGACAAACTGCCGCAAGACAAAAATGAAAAGATTGTGCTTTACTGTCGAAGTGGCAGAATGAGCGAAATAGCCGCAAAAGAGTTGGCGAAGTTCGGATACACGAATATATCACACCTCGGCGGTGGAATGATTGATTGGGAGAAAAACGGTTATGAAATAATTAAGAATAAATAATCACTAAAACCATGAAAAAACCATTAATTTATATTCTCGGCTTCGTTCTATTCTTCGCTGGCATGATCTGGTGGTCCAAATCCCTTCAATCTAAAGACCCGGACGTCATTGCTCGTTCCGGCCTGCATTGGCACCCGACACTCGCAATATACGTAAATGGCGAGAAGCAAGAAGTTCCTCCTAATATAGGCATTACAGGTGGCGCCATGATGCCTATGCACACTCACGAGCCGGATGGCACAGTTCACGTTGAATCAGCTGGAGTGGTTCGGAAAGACGATATAACTCTCGGCAAATTCTTCAAAATCTGGGGCAAAGACATCAACTCATTCGGCACGAACGTGAAAATGACTGTGAACGGCAAAGAGAATGCTGAGTATGAAAACTACGCCATGCAGGATAAGGACCAAATCGAGCTTCGCTTCGATTAAAGTTATTCACAGGAGAACGGGACTTGACTAATAGGGGGAGGGGGTATATAT
>JBASCT010000016.1:0-13037 GCA_049651785.1 Minisyncoccia bacterium | reverse complement strand
GTTTCGAGGCGCTGGAATCGAAAGGCAGACTCGTGACGATTTCTTTCCACAGCCTTGAGGACAGGATAGTTAAAAACTTCTTCAGGGACTTGGTCAAAAAGGGCGTGGCCGAGCGGGTGGGGAAATCAGCCAAACCGGAAAGACCCGGTGAAGAAGAAATTCGGGAAAATCCTCGTTCCCGAAGCGCCAAATTAAGAATGATAGAAAAATTATGATAAGAATTAAAACAATTTCATACAACCATAGAGTGCGGACCTTTTGGGCCCTAGTCGCAATGTCGGCTCTCGCGCTTTTCGCCTATATCTACACTATAAATGTCACGGCGCGAAACATTGCGGAGCGCGAGAACTTAGAAACGGAGATTTCAAGAATTTCCGCCGACCTCGATTCGCTTGAATTCGCTTACGTAAAATTGAAGAATGGCGTTACTATGGAAGTGGCTTTGGGCCGCGGCTTCAGAGAGGCAAAAAACCCGCTCTATGTCTCGCGCCAGGAATCTTCTCTTTCTTTCAACTCTAGATAAGAGACATGCGCGAATCAAAGAATAGATTGCGCCTAATCTCGCTTTTTATAATTCTTTTTGCCTTCTTTCTTATCGGGAAGCTCTACCTAATCCAAGTTGTCTCAAAAGAGCTCTACCTCGAAGCGGCCGAGAGTCAGTATATCGATGCCAACCGCTTCGATCGCGGCTCGATTTTTTTCACAACTAAAGAGGGCGACCTGGTGCCGGTAGCCTCAATTAAGTCGGGCTACATTCTTTTCATTAATCCAAATAATCTTCTAGGCAAAGATCTTGAAAAAGTTTATGAGAGCTTGAGCGCGATAGTGACGCTCGATAAGGACGATTTTCTTACCAAGGCGAAAAAAGTCGGCGACCCGTACGAAGAGGTAGCACGCCGCCTGTCGGCGGGCACCGCGGAGCGGATTCGGGCTCTGAAAATCGGCGGGGTCGGTGTCGCGAGCGAGCGCTGGAGAATATATCCGGGCGAGTTGAGCGCCGCCCACACCATTGGTCTTATCGGCTACTCCGGAGACACGCTCGGCGGACGTTACGGTCTGGAGCTTTTTTATGAAGAAGTTTTGGGGCGTGATAAAGAAAATTTGTTCGTAAACTTTTTTGCCGAAATATTCTCGAACATTAAAAAGGCGGTAAGCGTCGAGGAGAGTCCGGAGGGCGACATTGTCTCAACCATAGAACCTTCGGTCCAAACGTATCTTGAGGGCGAATTAAAAAAGGTCATGGAGACATATTCTTCCGACTTTACGGGCGGCGTGGTCATAGACCCAATGACGGGTGAGATTTTCGCCATGGCCCTAACGCCGTCCTTCAACCCGGGCTTGCCGCAAAACGAAGAGAGCGCCGCTATTTTCAGAAACAGGTTGGTAGAGGACCGTTATGAAATGGGCTCGATTCTCAAGGCGATAACACTTGCCATCGGACTCGATACTGGGGCCGTAACGGCAAAAAACGTCTATTATGACCCCGGTTGCATGACCTTAAACACCAGAACTTTCTGCAACTACGACGGGAAATCTCACGGCTCGGCCGTCACAATGCAGACCGTTTTGAGCAAATCCCTGAACACGGGGGCGGCTCATGTCGTCTCTAAGGTCGGTAGTGAGAAGTTTAGCGAGCTTATGCTCGGTTTCGGCTTCGAGGGTACTACCGGTATAGATCTGCCAAACGAAGGAAAGTCTCTTGTCTCTAACCTTAAGAGCGGGCGGGATCTCGAGGCGGCGCAAGCTTCTTTCGGGCAAGGTATTGCTCTTACACCCATCATGACCGTGCGCGCCCTCTCGGCTCTGGCCAATGGCGGAACGCTTATTACCCCACACCTGGTTAAGGAAATCAGATATAAACTCGGGCCGGTGAAGACGATAAGTTATCCGCCAGTGGAAAAGAGGGTTCGCGTGCTCAAGCCCGAAACTTCTGCCGAAATCTCGCGCATGCTCACGGAAGTGGTCGACAGAACCCTCAGGAATGGGGAAGTGAGATTGGATCAATATAGTGTCGCCGCCAAGACCGGCACAGCGCAGGTGGCAAAACCCGGCGGGGGAGGTTACTACGACGATGTATTCCTTCACTCGTTTTTCGGTTATTTTCCCGCATACGACCCGAAGTTCCTCGTATTTCTCTACACTTACCGCCCGAAGGGAGTGAGGTTTGCCTCCGAGACTCTAACAGATGCTTTCATTAATACGGCAAAGTTCCTGATAAATTACTATGACATCGTGCCCGATAGGGAAGCTCCGCCGCCAGCAAGACCGTAAAAAAATAAAGGCGACACATCCTTGTGTCGCCTTGTTCTTACTCGACCCCTAGTCCTCGGGATCGCCACCTCGTGCCGCGGCCGTTGCGAACATGTCCAGCGCGTATCCGTTGCGCTCCTTGTTCTTCTTCCGGCGCGCTGTGGCGCGCTTCTGAAGTTCTCGACAGACATTGCTCACGAGTTCGTCCGAATGCGGTCTGTCGAGAAACTTGTGTTCCTCGAGAACCACCATGCGGACTGCCGCCGGTATCCGTAGTCGATGGAGCCGTGCCACCTTGGCTGACTTGTCAGCCAGAGCCTCAATATCCATGTGACCCCCTACCTAAAAGATCGAAACCAAACTACCTAAACAGTATTATATACCTAAATATGGAATTAGTCAAGGGGGACTAAAGCGTGTGTTTTATCTTCTTTGAATAGTCCTTCAGAAGTTCGGAGGAGCTTCTGATTTTGCCGCCCTTGCCTACATTGAACGCCATCTCGATACCCAACTCACGGCAGAGGACGAACTCGGGGATATTGTCGGCGAAGCGGTCGCCGCCATTGGCGAAAACATCGGGCATGATTTCTCTGAGTTCTCGGCAGACGCTAATGTCGGTCGTACCAGGCTCGTGCTTCGTGATAACAACTTCGTCAACGCACTCTAGAGCCTCAATAATTTCCTTGCGCTCCTCATCGGTCATGAAAACGTGCTTGCCTTTGACGCGAAACCAGTGGTCGTTATTAAGGATGACGACAAGCTTGTCGCCAAGCGCCCTTGCTTCCTGCATCAGGCGCACATGGCCGATGTGGATGGGGTCGAAGCCGCCGCTCACGGCGACAACCTTCTTTTTAGCTTTGACTTTTTTCATGAAAACCATTCTAGCACTAGGCCCAAAGTATTTCAAAAAGAAACCGGGCGGACACCTTAAGTGTTCACGCCCGGCGCGGCGGAAGCCGTTCTTCGTAGTAAGATAGCTTCCTTTCCATAAGTGCCTCAAGCTTTACAGGGAGGCGCATTGTCGACTGGTAAAGAAGGTGGTCTCTGAACCCTTCACAGGCCATGATGGATTCCGCGCCACAGGCGACGTCGCACTCGTCAGCGCCGCGGTTAGCGACACAACGCTTGCAACACTCACCGACGAGCTCGAAGTAGCTCGCGGCCCAGGCATCTCCCGTACAACGCCCACCGTCGATTCTGTGCGGAAATTTATACGCCGAGCAGACACAGGTCACCTGCACCCGTTTTCGCTTCACGATTCTCTCCTCTAAGAGTTCTTCCTAAATCGTAACTCGGAAATGAGGAGGATTTTTCAAAAAACTTGGGGATAGCTACTTTGTCAAATTTGTTAAAGGATAAGAAACATCGCTATGGTGTGAAGGGCGCTCCCGCCGAGAACAAAAACGTGGAAAATTTCATGCATCCAGAAGTAGGGCTTGCGCGGAAGCATTTTGTCTAAGGCGAAGAAAATGACACCAAGTGTATAAGAAATACCGCCAGCAAGGAGAAGCCACATGGTAGCAGTGGTGAGTGTCTCGCGTAGGGGGGCGAAGGCGACGAAGATAAACCAACCCATCGCTATATAGAGAACAGGGGAAAGGGCGCGAGGTATGGGCACACTAAACATTTTTAAAAGAGCGCCAATGAGAGCCAGTAACCAGATGATGCCAAAGATAGACCAGCGCCACGCGCCGGAGAGGGCGATGAAGGTAATGGGTGTGTATGTGGCGGCGATGAGTATAAATATCATCGCGTGGTCAAGGCGTTGCAAAACTTCTTTGGCCCGCACAAAGTGGTGGGGAACTAAGTGGTAAGTTGCGCTCGCAACATAAAGAAGAATGAGACCTGCGCCATAAAGACTATAGCCGACTACATGCCAAGGACTGCCGTACCGCACGCCAGAAACGACGAGCACTACCATCACCGCCACCGCAAGCCCTGCACCCGCTAAGTGGAGAATCCCGCTAGTAACATCGTTGGTACGGTCATGAAGAGTGGCTTTCTGTGAGTCCATATGTTAAGTATAACTTTTACACCTACTTAGCGTCTTTTTCTAAAAATTTCTAAATATAAGATTGGGTTTGTACGTACATATAGTTTGTATTACAATTGAATCATATGTTAACTTCTATTAGATTTTTCAAGATTCTGTCTCTTGTGATGTGGGGACTCGGCGCTGCTTTGATATGTGGTTTTTTCTTCGAGCTCTTTATTAGCTTTAATAACTAGGAATATAGGCGTTATCATTTTTTAATTTTTCTTATATTATTCACAGTTGCTCTCGGCTTACTTTTCAATAAGCATGGTCTGTCCCTTGAGCGCGAATCGGATAAATCATTGGCGGTTAAAAAATCATTTTCCCAATTCTGGATGATTTTCGGTGGTTCTATTGGTCTTTCTAGTCTAATTGACGCTTTAATCGTATCGGAAGGGGGGAGTTTGGTTAACTTGGATAATGTTCTGCTTCTCATTTGGGTTCCTGTGGGAGTTATATTCTTTATTATTGGGCTGGTCATGTATTCCAATCAGAAAAGATAGCAACGTGGGGTTGTAATGTTAGAGGGTACAGATTGCCATTTTTTTCTTTGGTTTCTTTAGTACGGAGTTTGAAAAATTGGCATTTTTCCGCTATTCTTTTCCGAACGGCCCTATCGTCTATCGGCTAGGACGGAGCCTTCTCAAGGCTCAAAGCGGAGTTCGATTCTCCGTAGGGTCATGCAACAAAATATTACCGGCCTTGTGCCGTTATTTTTGTTGCACACATTACTCGGGGAATCGAACAGGAGAGGGGTCGGGAGAACACTCTGGTCTCCCGTAGAGGAAGGCAGGCGAAGCTGTCGGAAAACCGTGGGTTTCCGAGGAGTGAGATAGCGAAGCGTCTCCGTAGGGTCACAAGTCAGCAAACATAAACACTTCCGTATGGAGGTGTTTATGTTTTGGCGAGGTTTCTATTGGAAACAAGTCGTTACATTGCGAAAGGAGCAACTACTTCTTGATGCAAGAGTACTTGGCGGGGAATTGGACTTAAAAACTCTGTTCTATTAGTGCGAGTGTGATATTAATAGTAAATAATACACCAAAAATATTTAGCGATTGTGATAATACCAGGAAGCGTGGCGTTGAAAGTTTGACCCCTCTCATCCTTTCGAAAAGGATAACGATAATTAATGTAACTAGCCCCACAGTAAGTGTTGGCACGCCAAATATGATCAACGCAAACATAACCGCTTCGTAATCAAAATTACTAAGGAAGCTGAAGACCGTTACTAGTAATATATTGTTGGCTATCCATACTGTCGTGGTGACTCGCGTTTTTGATATAGGCAAGAGAGTCTTTCGTTCAACTCTTGTTATGTATTTGTTTGATAGGTAGCCAGCAACGTAAAAATAAAGTGCACTTATAAAACGGCCAACGGGTGCAGGGCATCAGGGTGTTGGGGAACCTCCCCAAAGATCTAGCTCGGCAGGCCTCAAAACCAGTCGAACAAAATTTTTGTGGAATAACCCACCCCCTGAGCCAAGCTAGAGGCGCCACGACTTCGGTACGGGCGCCTTTTCTTTTGTCTAAAAAGTTTATAATAGTCCCATAAACAAATGACGAAAGAGTTGGAAGAAAAAATATTTACCTTCGGAATGTACTGGCGCGTGGTGTACGGCACACTGCGCGTTATCTTGGGGCTTGCAATACTCAAGATAGTAGGAGCACCGGTAATTAACGTCATAACATCTCTCATGAGTCATGAGCTTGTGGAAGACCCTAACGACCTTTTATACGCCCTCGCCGCGCGCGTCGTACCTCATGAGTTATATATTTCATACTTTCTGGCCGTCTATTTTATATTCTGGGGCTTGGTGGACGTTCTTTTGTCTATAAGTTTGGTCAAGAAAAAGATGTGGGCATTCCCGGTAAGTTTCGTGCTCATTGGCGGCTTCATTGTCTACGAACTTGCCCGCTTCAGCTACTCACATTCTCTAATACTGCTCTGGATAATAATTGTCGATATTCTTATTCTCTGGCTAATAAAAAGAGAGTATGCGAGGATAAAGCCAAGATTATCGGCATGACATTCAAAGAAAAGGTTTACAGAGTGGTAGCCAAGATTCCGAAAGGCTCTGTTTTAACTTATAAAGAAGTGGCAAGAAGGGCAGGGAACCCAAAAGCCTCTCGTGCAGTAGGTAATATTTTGAATAAAAATATGAGTCCAAAAGTGCCCTGCCACAGGGTTATCCGCTCCGACGGTAACACAGGAGGGTTTAGGGGTGGCAGAGCCGCTAAAAGGCGGATATTGATGAAGGAAGGGGCTATTTAGGCTTTATTAGCCCTATTAACTCTGAGCTGAAACCGGATTCGTACCGACTGGGAGCTCTACGGAGTCAATTTCGCAGACATTGCCGACACAGGCCATTTCACGCTTCTGCTCTGTTTCGTCTGTGCGTTCATAAGTGACAAGTTTGGCGTAGTCAATTTTCGGGAAGTTGGCAATAAGCTCGTCGTAGCGCTTCTTATCTATAGTCTCGTATGGGGCCAAACGGTAGACATGATCAAGGCGGGGCAGGAAGGAGAGCCCACCGATGATATCCCAGTTCCTATGGAGCCAGTCCACGACCCCAATCCACTCGTTCTCGCTTACGGAAATAGTGGCGGAAGGGTTGTGTTCGGTGAAGTTTAATTTTACCTGCTTCCAATATTCGAGCTGGTCGAGCGCGGTGATATCGTCTTTGAAGACAGAGCCGCCAGGTGCTTCGACGGGGAAGTCGAGAACATAGGTTGAAGCCGTGCCCTCGGACTGTCCGACTTCGGGGGTGTAAGGGACGCCCTGATCCTTAAGCATCTTGAAGAGCGAGTCTGTGGCAGAAATTCTTACTCGACGGATATAGTACTTGGAGTGGCGAGGATGGATTCCCGATGAGCAATTAAATGTTTGCGAGACGGTGCCGGAAGGTTTAACCGCGGTGACGGAGGTGGACGACTTGATACCGAGTCGCTTGGCGTAAGTTTGGTTTGTCTCGATAGCGATGTCTCGGAGCTTTCTCATCACCTCGGGCTTTCTGACGACATCCGAATCCCACTGGCCCGTGATAGAGACGCCGAGGAGGTGTTCGTCCTCGCAATGCTTGTTCCAATCTTTGGAAATATAGCGGAACTTGATGAGAGTGGACTGATAGGTGCCAAGGATTGAGGCAACTCGAGCCTTTCTTTCGAGGTCTGCTTCTGTGTCTTCGGCTCGAGCGATAATCTCCGAGAGATTACAGAACTGCTTTGATTGCAAAATGATTTCTCCGCAAGGGTTGGTGCCGATAGGGCCCTGAACCACGCCGTCTGCATCAATGAATCCCATTTTTCTGAAGTATTTGGCACGGCGTTCCGGAAGAGTTGTACCGATAGCACCTCGGTTAAAGATGCCTCGCTCACCGGTTTGACTCTTCATCAGGGCCACCCACTCTTGCATCAGCTCGGTGTTTGAAGGTTTGGCTTCATAAACCGCAGAGTTGTTGGCCACGGAGCGATGCGGGTCGGAGAGGAAGAACTGACCCTTCTTGGCGTCGCGAATATCCGTATCATCAAGGTCGGAGAGACTGATCATAGCGGTGCGTCTGACACCTCCAGCCACTACACACTGGCCGATTTGGCAAATAATGTCGTGCGCGTCGATACCTCGCAGGCGTCTACCCTGTCTTTTTAGAATTTTTTCACGAGCGAAGTCGAGCAGAGCGCGTAGAGGCTCAGGACCGGAGGCCTTGCCGCCCATCGTCTTGAGGCGAGCACCAGCCGGGCGCACTTCAGAGTAGTCGAATTCGACGTCACGACCCGCGTACCACGTCTTAAGTCCAAGAGTGAGAGCATCCCCCCAACCTTCTTTGGAATCTCCGACAACATGTTTAAAAATTTTTCCTTTCGTCTGCTTTTTTATCTGCGGCAGTTTTTCAATATTCTGACTTTCGACGGAGAAACCGACGCCGACGCCCTGCATCGAGAGGTACATAATCTCGGCGAAGTCCTCGAGCTTTGATGGCGCGATGAAGGAACAGTTGTAAGCACAGGTGTTACACTTCCTGACAGGCTCACCGGCAAATTGCATCAAGCGCATCGAGGGCATCACTTCCTGTTTGAGAATCGCTTCGCGAACCTCCCCATATTCTTTGTCGGTGAGTTTGTCGCCAAGATTTTCTTTCATGAAGTTCACATAGCGATCAACCGTCTCGACCCAAGTTTCTCGGCGACCCTCCGACTCGATCCACTTGGCGTAAGTGCGGAGATAAATAAATTCGCCCAAGTGGTTCTCTCTGAAATGTTTTTTACTCTCTTCGGCGAGCTCTCGAACATGCTCTGGCACTTCGCCGCGAGTGGCGCGCATGCGCGAGCGTTCGGCACGGTAGAGAATGTAGGCCTTGGCGGTCGTCGGAAATTTTTGGAGCATGAGTTCCGCCTCCACCAGGTCCTGCACGCCCTCAACCGTCGGCACGAAACCCGGTTCGGACTCTTTTTGCGCTAAAAGTTTCTTCTCAATCGCCTCGGTGATTGCCTCTGGCGCGCCGACTTTGAACTCACCGGCGGCAATCATCGCTTTTTCCACGGCGCGAGCGATTTTTTTCGGGTCAAAGGAGACTTTGGACTTATCTCTTTTGATGATGGTTGATAAACTCAGTACTTTCGCCGCGGATTTTTCTTTCACGATACTAAAAAGTTACGCTAATAATTTATTCCCTTATTATAGAATGCAAAGCCGACTATTGACTACCTATTTTTGAGAAAAATCTGGGGAGAAGACCAGGTCGACAATTTCTTTTACTAAGCTGCCGTCAGTTTTGCCCTTCAATTCTTTCATTATAGTGCCTAAAAACTGATTTTTTTTCGTTAAGTCGGTAATATTGAGTTCTTTTTGTCTAGAGGTCACAAAGGCGAGAATTTCCTCTCTTGACATTTGCTTCGGCAGATAGTTCTCTAAAATTTTGAGTTCCGCCCGTTCGGAGTCGGCCAAATCGCTCCGTCCGCCCTTACTAAATTGTTCGATAGAATCTTTGCGTTGCTTTACTCCGCGACTAATGACGGTAAGCGCCTCATCATCAGAGAGTTCCTCGTCCGGTTTTCTTTTTTTAGCGACAGCTTCGTTGGTAAAAGCGCTAAGAAGTCCACGCAGGACATTCAGACGCACTTGGTCTCTCGCTTTCATGGCCTCGGTTACCGATTTTTTAATATCTTGGTGGAGTGACATACATCTATTATAATATAGTTAATGACAAATCTCACGCCCGTACTGGTGATCTCTCTTATCCTTGTGAACGCGGCCGTGCTAATTTATTTCGCGAGAAAGTTCGGTAAAAAAAATAATGGGGAAGGGGAGGGGCTACAACTCTTACTTACTCAGCTCAACGAGTTCTCGCGCAGTCTGGACCAGAAGATGTCGGAGACAAACAAGATGATGAACGAGTCAGTGCGACTGCAATTCGGCGAGTCGGCAAAACTTATCCGCGAAGTGACCCAAGGTTTGACGAAGCTCGACGAAACCAACAGGCAAGTGGTTTCTTTTGCGGACCAACTTCAGTCACTCCAAGAAATTTTGAAAAATCCGAAACAACGCGGAGTGCTCGGTGAATACTATTTGGAAACTTTACTGAAAAATGTTTTACCACCAGGGTCCTACCAGATGCAGTATGCGTTTAAGGACGGCACAATAGTTGATGCGGCAGTTTTTGTCAAAGATAAAATTATTCCCATCGATTCGAAGTTCTCTCTGGAGAATTACAATCGTATTGTCGAAGAAAAAAACCCCCAAGAGAAAGAAAAGCTTGAAAAAGCTTTCGTCGGCGACCTTAAGATGCGTATTACCGAGACCGCCAAGTACATCAAGCCGTCCGAAGGCACCATGGACTTCGCTTTTATGTTTATCCCGCACGAAGCCATCTACTACGACCTCCTCATAAACAAGATTGGCGCTCTGAAAGAAGATTCCGAGAGCCTCATAGAGCGGGCCGCTTCGAAGTACCACGTCCTAATAGTCTCGCCGACCTCGTTTTTGGCCTACCTTCAGACGGTTTTACAGGGTCTTAAGGGTATGCAGATAGAAGAGTCGGTCAAAAGTATCATAAAAAACGTCGGCGACCTGCAGAAACACCTCTCGGCCTACGAGGAACACCACTCGAAGCTCGGTAGCGCTCTGGAGACTGCGGTCAATAAGTACAATTCGGCCGGTAAGGAGTTCAAAAAGATAGACAAAGATGTCCTCCGCATCACAGGTCAAGGGCTTGAGATAGAGCCGTTGACTTTGGATAAACCATCGGTAGAATAGAGAACCTATGGTTAAAGAAAAAGCCCAGCCGAAGGCGAAGAAAGCTTCAAGCGTTCCTGCTGCTAAAAACTCTCAGGCGGTCTTTGCCGTCTTTACCACCGGCGGTAAGCAATACCGCGTCTCCAAAGGGGAGACGGTAAAAATCGAGAAGCTTCCGGGCAATTATAAAGAAGGAGATAAGCTCGTCTTCGACAAAGTTTTAATGCTTGACGACGGCAAGAGTTGGGCCGATATCGGCGCGCCTTATATCGAAAATGCGGAAGTAAACACCACGCTTAAAAAAATCGGGAGACACAAAACCGTCGACGTTATCAAATACAAACAGAAGTCGCGCTATTTTAAAAAGTACGGACACAGACAACCTTACTTCGAAGTTAAAGTCGACTCGATTACTTAGTGCGGTGAAGCAGGGCGTTCTTTAAAGTTTCCGGATCGGCGTACTCGAGTTCGGCGCCGGTCGAGAGGCCTCTGCCCAAAACCGAAAATTCGAGATTGAGATTTTTGTATCGCTCTTTGATGAAGTCGGCGGTGTTCTCGCCGTCGAGATTGGCGTTGGTGGCGAGAATCACTTCTTTTATTTTCTTATCCTTCTTCAAACGAAGGTCAAGCTCTTTGGCGCGAATCCTTTTCTCCGGTTCTTTCTCAAGAATCGGGATAACGCCGCCGAGGATGAAGTAGTACCCGCGATAGCCACCGCTCTTCTCGACCGCCTCGCAGTCAACGTCTCTTGAAACAAGCATCAGGGTCGAGGGATCTCTCGCCTCGTCGGCGCAGGTGTTGCAGAGCGGAGTCTTGCGGCCTTCGGGGACGAAAAATCTGAAGCAAGATTGGCATTGCAGGGCGACTTTTTTAAGCTCCTCTACGGCTCGGACGAGCTCACCCGAATAATCGCCGTTACGGGAAAGGAGGAAGTAGACAAAGCGCCTGGCCTGTCTCGGTCCAATACCCGGAAAACGGGAGAAAATCTCGGCGAGCCTCTCGATTGCGTTCATTAGTATTAAAGATTTTTAAACTCTTCTTCGGCTTTGCCGTAGTTGGCATAATCTATTTCGACAAAAGTGTTGAAGCGGGTATGGTAGTCGAGGGTGGCGACGCCCAAGGGTCCGTTTCGGTGCTTGGCGATGATGAGTTCTTTTCTTTGGATATCTTTGACCTTGCCGTTCTCGTCGCGAATGTCTTCTTCGTTCGAATGGATAAACAGCACGAGGTCGGCGTCCTGCTCTATCGAACCGGAGTCGCGCAGGTCGGAGAGTTTCGGCTTGCCGCCGCGAGTCTCGACGGCGCGCGAGAGCTGCGAGAGCGCCACGACGGGAATATTCAATTCACGCGCGAGGTGTTTGAGCGAGCGCGAAATTTCTGTAACCTGCTGGACCATGGAGTCGGAGGCGCGAGCGGCCGAGGGCGCCATGAGCTGCAGGTAGTCGACGATGAGAAGTTTCAGACCTTTTTCGATTTTGAGCTTTCGCGCGGCCGAGCGCATCTTCATAATCGTGTTGCCGGGCTGATCGTCGATGTAGATCGGCGTTCTTGAGAGCTCGTCGAGAGCGTCGCGAACATTTTTGAAAACATCTTCACGGAACGCGCTGTGCTGGGAGCGCACGCCCTTCCTGATGACGGACGAGTCGGTGCGCGACTGGGCGGCGACAATCCTGTCGACGAGCTGGTCGGCGCTCATCTCGAGGGAAAAGATGCCGACGGGCGTTTTGTGGAGGCTCGCGGTGCGGCGGGCGATGTCGAGAGCGAGAGCAGTCTTACCGACCGAAGGACGAGCCGCGATGATAATGAGGTCGGAGCTCTGAAAGCCGCCGAGAATATCGTCGAGCGATTTGAAACCCGTCGGAATGCCCCGGAGCTTGTGTTCTTCCGAAGAAAGTTTTTCGAAACGGTCGAAAGCTTCGTGGAGGAGAGGTACCAGTTCTCTGAAACGAGCCGAGCCGGAGAAACGCTCGGTAATATCAAAAATTTTTTTCTCCGCTTGGTCGAGAATTTCTTCCATCTCGCCGGCTTCGTTGAAGCCCAAGTGCGAGAGATGCTCGGAAGCTTCGATGAGTTGTCTCATCATGTACTTTTTCATCACGATTTCGGCGTAGTGCTTGATGTTGGCCGAAGAGGGGACGGCGCTCGAGAGCTCCGTGAGGAAGGTCGCCCCGCCGACGCGCTCCAAAAGATCCTTTTCCTTAAGGCGCGAGGAGAGCGAGAGGATGTCTATCGGCTGATGTTTGCCGAAAAGCTCCAACATCGTCTCGAAAATCGTTTTGTGTTTCTCGAAGTAGAAGGAGTTGGGCGTGACAAGGTCGAGAATTTCGTAAATCGCGTCGGGACGAAGCATGATGGAGCCCAAGAGCGCCGCTTCGGCCTCAAGAGAATGGGGCGGGATGCGCAGACCCGTTTTTTCGTCTAGAGTCAGAATCTTCATACCCGTATCGTAGCAATTTTTACAAAGCCCGCAAACCACAAGTCCAGGGGAGGGGCGTGGGTAAGCTGGGGAAAGCTTAGGCG
>JBASCT010000015.1:0-3504 GCA_049651785.1 Minisyncoccia bacterium | reverse complement strand
GGCGGGGAGACCAAGGTCGCCAAGAAATAATATGACCCACACCGTACATCCATACTCGCACCGCTTGGGTATCCTGAGGGATTGGAAATCCAGATGGTTTTCTCCCAAGGGGAAATATAAATACGCTCTGCGCGGCGACATTTTGATTCGTGAATTTCTTGAGAAAAAGCTCAAGGGCTTTTTCGTCTCGCTTATCGAGATAGAACGAAGCGAGAAGGCTATCCGTGTCATTGTGAGCTCTTCAAGACCGGGCATGATTATCGGCAGACAGGGTGACGGCGCCGAGATTTTGAGGAAAGAAATAAAAGCTCTGCTCGAGAAAAATAAACTTTTGGATAAAAAAGTGGACGTGAAGCTCGACGTGGTGGAGATAAAATCAGCGGAATCAAATGCCGCCATTGTCGCCCAGATGGTCGTCGAGGGACTTGAAAAACGCCTGCCCTTCAGGCGCGTGACGAAGCAGATGCTCGAGAAAGTTATGGCTAACCGCGACGTCTTGGGTGTGCGCATTCTCCTCGCTGGTCGTCTTGGGGGCGCCACCATGAGTCGAACCGAGGACAGGAAGCTCGGTAGGATTCCCTTACAGACCCTTCGCGCGGACGTCGATTACTCCGTGACGAAGGCGGTGATGCCCTACGGCACTATTGGCGTCAAAGTTTGGATTTACCGCGGCGATATTTTCGATAAGAAATAAACATGCTTTTCCCGAAAAAAGTTAAATACAGAAAGTGGCAGACGATGAGGAAGAATCCTTCCAAGGTTGGTGTCGCGACGCGCGGCGTCTCAGTTGCCTTCGGCTCTCACGGCCTCAAAGCTCTCGGTCAGGCGCGGATTCGCTCGAACCAGATTGAGTCGGCGAGAAAAGCTCTTTCTCGCTACATCGGCAAGAACGGTCGTCTCTGGGTCCGTATTTTTCCTGACATGCCCTATACTTCAAAGCCCGCCGAGGTAAAACTGGGCAAGGGCAAGGGCGACCTTCAGGGCTATGCGGCGCCTGTTTTGCCGGGACGAATACTTTTTGAAGTTGACGGTGTTGATGCCCCGACGGCTCGCGAAGCCTTGCGCAAGGCCGG
The DNA here is from genome assembly GCA_049651785.1 of Minisyncoccia bacterium. Taxonomy (GTDB): domain Bacteria; phylum Patescibacteriota; class Minisyncoccia; order Phycocordibacterales; family Zambryskibacteraceae; genus UBA5004. The sequence goes on along the minus strand of JBASCT010000015.1, from coordinate 2,431 downwards.
CACCAAACTGCCGGTTAAGACCAAGGTTGTAGAGAGACAATTTTAAAAAATGAAAAAGACTACCTACAAAGACAAGGCGCGCGATGAGCTTGTAAAAAGTCTCGGTGAGAAGCGCGAAGAGCTGCGCAAACTCGAGTTCGGTGTTACGGGTTCAAAGACGCGCGACGTGAGACTCTCGAGAACTATCAAAAAGGATATTGCCCGCATCATGACCGAGCTTACTCGCCTGCGAAGCGCCGTAGCGAAATAATATGAAAAAAACCGACAAAAAACCAAAAATTCTTTCAGGGCTGATAGTCTCAAACAAGATGAAGGATACCGTCGTGGTCTCGGTCGAGCGCTACGAGAAGCATCCCAAGTACGGCAAGTTCGTCAAGAAACGCAAAAAATTCAAGGCGCATGACAAGGGCAACACCCGCGCCTTGGGCGAGAAGGTTCGAATCATGGAGACAAGACCGGTTTCGAAAGACAAGCACTTTGTAGTAATATAACCTCTTCCCATGATCCAGCCACGCTCAATTATCCAAATCGCAGACAATTCCGGAGCCAAAATCGGACGAGTGTTCAAGGTGCTCGGCGCCTCCAAGAAACGCTATGCCACAATCGGAGAGCTCGTCATCTTCTCGGTCCAGAAAGCCGAGCCGAGAAAGCCCGTCAAGAAGAAGGATGTTTTATGCGGCCTGGTCGTGCGTCAGCGCGCCCCTTTCCGCAGGAAGGATGGCACCTATGTACGCTTTGACGAGAACGCGGTGGTCATTCTTGACCCGACAAGAAAAGAGCCTTTGGCAGGGCGCATTTTCGGCCCCATTCCGCGCGAAATAGGAGAGCTGGGTTTCCAGAAAATTATTTCTTTAGCGCCGGAAGTCGTCTAGTTCGACGAACTCACTATAAATAAATTTATGCATGTAAAAAAAGGAGACACAGTGATGGTATTGGCGGGACGCGACAAGGGTAAGACCGGGAAGGTCACACGGGTCTTGCCGCGCGAGAACAGGGTCTTGGTTGAAGGTATCAATACGAAGCGCGTCCACGAGCGCGCCAAGAAAAAGAGCGCCAAAGGTGCCGTAATCGAGAAAAATTTCCCCATCCACGCTTCTAATGTAAAACTCCATGGAAAGTCTTAAAGAAAAATCTAAAAAAGTCTTTGTCGGCCTGAAGGAAAAAAGAGGCTATAAAAATCCCATGCAAGCACCCAGAATCACGAAGGTTGTGGTCTCCTCGGGCGTCGGCTCTTTTAAAGACAAGACCAAGCTTAAGGTCGTGGAAGACCGCCTGGCAAGAATCACTGGGCAGAAAACAGCGCTTCGCGGTGCCAAGATTTCTATTGCCAGCTTCAAATCGCGCCAGGGCGACACCGTTGGCTATCAGGTAACGCTTCGCGGCGCTCGGATGTATGACTTCCTTGATCGCCTGGTTAACATCGCCCTGCCCCGCACCAAAGACTTTCGTGGCATTTCGCGAAGCTCGGCCGACGAGATGGGGAACTACACGCTCGGCATCAAGGAACACAACGTTTTTCCCGAGACTTCCGACGAGGAACTCAAAGACGTTTTCGGACTGGCGGTGACGATCGTGACAACGGCCAAAAGCCGCGATGAAGCCGTTGATTTTCTCCAATTTTTGGGTTTTCCTTTCAAGAAAGAGTAGGCCGAAAAATTCTTGAATCCGCGCCTTCCTTGTGCTAAACTTCTCGGTCAAGGCTCAGGGGCCTTTTTGTTTCTATGGCAAAAACATCAGTCATTGCACGCTCAAAAAAGAAGCCCAAATTCTCAACTAGGGCGACTTTGCGATGCTTTCGTTGCGGTCGCAAGCGTGGCTATATGCGCGACTTCGACCTCTGTCGCATCTGCTTTAGAGAGTTTGCCAACGAAGGCAAAATTCCCGGCATCAAGAAATCTTCCTGGTAGTTCGATGAACTCACTATAAATAAAAATATGGACGTAATTTCCAACATGATTATCCAGATGAAAAATGCCGGCAATGTCGGTCTCGAGGAAGTCACTCTGCCTTACTCGAAATTCAAGCAGGCCATTCTCGATGTTCTGAAAAAAGAGGGTTTTGTGAAAAGCGTTGAAGTTGGCACGAAGAAGGGGAAGAAGGTTCTTAGGATTGAACTTTTCTTGGAGAACCGCGTGCCGAAAATAAAAGGTGTTGAGCGCATTTCCAAACCCTCCAGGCGAATTTACAAGGGCGCCAGCGAGCTCCGTCCCGTCAAGAACGGCTACGGCGCGCTCGTGGTCTCAACCTCCAAGGGCGTTATGTCCGGTCGCGAGGCAAGAAAGGCGGGCCTTGGCGGCGAAGCCCTTTTCGCCATCTGGTAAAAACTTATGTCAAGAATAGGAAAAAAAATAATAATGGTGCCGGAGAAAACGGGAGTAGAAGTCTCGGGGGACAGAGTTTTGGTGAAGGGACCCTTAGGAGAGCTTTCGCG
>JBASCT010000014.1:0-22449 GCA_049651785.1 Minisyncoccia bacterium | reverse complement strand
GACTTGCAATAAACTTGCGCTAATGTAATATACACATCATATATTTAATTTTTAAGTAACCCGTTGCAATGGAATCTAGCAGAGAAAGATTTAAAAGGTTGGCATCTTTGAGAACAAATGCCGTTCTCCATCGGCTCAAAGTATTGAGCAATTGCTCCAACCGCCAACTTTACGAGTATGATGAAAGGGATGTAGAAAAGATTTTTACCGAAGTTGAAAGGAAGGTAAGAGAGGCAAAATCCAAGTTCCACTTTAATAAGAGGCAGGACCAGTTTAAGCTCTAAACAATGAAAACACATCCAGAATCGAATTCAGAAGACTTAAGCAGGGGCGAAAAAATTCTTGTTTTTATGTATGAGTTTAGTAAGGGCGGCAGAGATAAAATCAGGTACGAAGACATCGTTACGGGATTGTTCAAAAGATATCCGCACGACTTTCACTTAAAAGGATATGCCGAATATCCTGATTCTGGCGATATGATTCATAAGCCGTTGTATGACTTCAAGAAAAAAGGTTATGTAAACGCGGTCAATAAAGTTTTTTCCTTAACAGAAAGGGGTGCTGAATACGCAATGCATCTGATTACTGGCGGATCTAAGCCGCCCGATTCCACAAATGGCAGACTTTCCAGAAGTGCCGAAACGGAATTTTCAAGAGTTAAGAGTTTGGAGGGTCTGGAGTTATTCCTTAAGAGTGAGCAGGATAAACTTTCCGACAATGATTTCTATTCTTATCTTGGTGTTACCGTCAGAACTCAAAAGAATGCGTTTCTCGGACGCTTAGAGACCATGAATGCAATTGCGGATGAATTGGCAAGTCATGAAAATGACAACTATTACACCTCAGTGGTTAAATACCACCGATTTTTGATGGAAAAGCACAAGGATATTATTGACTTTTTCACTAAGAACTGACATGGCGAAAAGAATCATTACCATCGAAGAAACGCCAAATGTCATTGATGACCACCTTCTCGATATTATCGGAAACGAATTTAAATTTGATCATTCAAAAGGAATGGCCGAATGGCTAAAAAATTCCGTTGACGCATACAGAACAAGAGGCTTTCATCAAGAAGACCAATATGTAATCTTTCGGTTTACAGATGAGGGAGTTAGCAAACCCATTGTTGAGTGTATTGATTTTGTCGGGATGGCCAAGCTTGATATTGAAAAAGCTTTTAAGCGATGGGGCGATCCGAATGCCGCAAAGCGCGGGAAGAAGATAAAAGTCTATGGAGGTCATGGTAACGGAGGAAAGTTTTATATGCGACAAATGTTTGGAGAATCTCGCTTCATTACTTATAAAGACGGTTTTTTAAATATATTCGGGTTTAGCGAAAATAAGAAATATGGTTACGCAAAAGGATTCCAAGAAAAAGAAATGACACCAAAAGAGGCCTTGGAATTTGCTGAAATTGCCAAACTGCCAGTTTCTGCCGGAATTAAAGATAAAGTCCTATCTGGAGAAACCGGTTTTACCGTAGTCCAAGGTATCGCTCCTGAGGGAGTTAAAAGTAAGTTCAGAGTATCAAGAGAGGTAGAAAGATTTAAAAACCATCCTCAATCAAGGAGGATTCTTGAAAGGGCGAATATCGCCATAATTCATAATGGAAACGTTTTGTATGGGCTTCTTAAGCCAGATGAACTCCCTCCTCTTCCTGGGTTCGAAACTCCAAGGATTACTTTTATACCGGAAAAGCTGGCAAGCCGTTCGGGTTCTGAGAAGGTGGTTATAAATATGGCCAATGATAAATATCCAGCTGGTAGATTAACCCTAAAAACATCTTCCGAGGCCTTGTCGCGAGGAAGCAAACTTGGCGAATTGAATCGTGTAGATATTTTGGGAGAAATCGGAGTAATCGGTTCTTACCAATTGTCAGAAATGGGCGTCACCGGTTTTCCTCATGCCGCTTTCATATACGGAGAGTTCGGTCCGGCGCACGAGGGAGAAGCTTCGATACTTGAAGATCCTGACAATGATTGCGTTTCTAACGACAGATCAAAATTGGTGTCCAACGACATGACTAAAGCTCTGATTGAATGGGTAGCCCAAGAAGTTGATAAGCTATCCTCAGAGATAGGAGCTCTTGAACGAGAGAAGCAGAAAGCCAGTCAAAAAGAAATTACGTCCAAATTCAACGACATCTTGAATGATTGGAAAAACAAACATATGAATAAAATCATATCGGATCTTTTTGGAGGTAGCGGAAGCGGAAGCAGCGGAGATGACGATGAAAATAAGCATGGTTCCAAAGTAACAGCTCCGCCAAACGGATTTGATTTCAAGTACCCTCAGGCCGAGATAGAAGTAAAAATCCCAACGAAAATTACTCTTAAGGTAAGTGTTCCAGAGTCTCTTCCAATCGGTGCAGTCATTGTATTTTCTTCAAATAACACTAATGTAAACCCCTTGGAAGAAAAAGCTTACATAAAATCCGATTATCTGAAATTAACTCCCGACGGAAAGGAAGTTGCCTTTATAAATATTGAAGCGCTTGGATCCGAGGTTGGTGCCGAAGGTATAATCACGGCTCCGGCCGGTAAATTGTCCGCCACGACAAAATTAATTGTTATCGCAGAAAAAGAGAAGAAATCAGGAAAAGCTTTTCCTCAAGTTCTTCTGTCTGGACATAATCCAGATCCATTGGGAATCGCTCCAGGTGGCATGCTGGTATTGGGAGAAAGAGACCCAGTAGTATATCAGCGACCGCAAGATGTTGCTGCAAATATCTATTGGATTAACACTGCAAGCCCCATGGCTTCAAAAATATATGATAAATTTACCTTCGATTCCATCCAATGGAGAAACTTTTTATTTGAACGCTATATAGATATATTTGTAAAAGAAGCGATACACGAACTTGAACGTAAGGACTATGAAAACTTCACCGCTGACTCGGTGGACCAAAAAATATCAGAAGTGGTAAGAAGGGTCCATCAGAGCGCCAACGAGGATTTGGAGCAATTTTTATTCGATCAAAATTATGTCGTCGGAACCACAGAGTGACCTGGACTTTAAAACGGCAGAGGAAAGAAATGAGTTTCTAAAAATCCGCATAGACTCGGTGGGTTTTTCCCCTAGGGTCGAACACGCTCTGACCCGCGCTGGGGTCAGAACTCTTGGCGGGATTTTTAGAAAAAAAGAGTCTGCCCTCCTCCAAATAAACGGCTTGGGAATCAGAGGGGTAAATGAAATAAAAGCAATATTGAAAAATCAATTCGATTTATCCATTGTTCAAAGCAAAAGCAGAGAAGAAAACATGAATTCCCTCCCCACTTTTGCCAAAGATACTAACACGGCAGAAGTTAGAGTCTTTTTAGACGAGCCGATTGAGACTCTCGGACTATCCGCGCGAACTAATAATGCTCTGGGCAACACACATATTCGTACTGTAGGAGGACTGATACGAAAAAAGATATCGGAACTTCTCAATATTTCAGGATTGGGAGAAGGTGGCGTAAGCGAAATACAACTCACTCTGAGAAAAGTATTCAACATGTCGGTAGAACCCAAAGAAGAAGACCCAAACGAAAATCCTTCAAAGACGACTCCGTTAAACAGCGGTAAAGAAATATTCCTTCCCTCTTTTTTTACCGCAAAAAAGGGAGAATTATTGGACAATTTTGCTTCTTACTTCAACATCAAGAAGGAAGCACTTAGGGAACACTCTCGAAAAAAAGACGGGATTGGAGAAATCAGAGACATCATTATTTATCTATTGCGAGAGTATGGAGAAATGTCTTTCCCGGCGATAGGAAGGCTACTTATTCGAGACCATACGACAATTATTCACGCGTATAGAAAAATTAAAGCTCGAACTTCGGCTGATGCCGATTTTGAAAAAACCTTTTCCGATCTGATTCAAAATGCTCGTTCCATCAAAGAGAAGAAAAAATACATAGAGCAGACTATCATACCGCGTATCACAGAATCGGTACGTTTTGAAAGAAACAGGCCGAAAGTAAAAGAAATACCCAAACAAAATGCCAAAGTGCTGGAGTTATATAGGGAAGGTCTTACGGCGGAAGACATAGCGAAAATAATAAAAGTAAGTCGCCAAAGAATATATCAAATAGTCGATAACACCATAAGGCAACTTGCAATTAACGACTCTGTTTCCAAAGGAATAGATATAAGCGCGGACGTACTTATAGAAGAAGAGAAGAAAAAAAGAAGCAACATACGTTTGAACTCTTTTCCTATGCCTATAAAAAAAGAGAGGGAGAAAAGATGGAGTGTCTATTACGTTGCTTGTAAATCCTGCGGCACCACATCAATACCACATGTCAGAAAAGGTTTTTGCGAGCAATGCATTGGAAATTTCAGAGGGGACAGAAGAGAAGATATAATCGCTCAACATAGCACTAAGTGTGATTCCTGTCAGATACTAAGACAGGTTGCCATAAATGAACAAGGAAGAGACTTTTACATAACCAAGGATCGACAGGTGCTATGCCGCAAGTGTTTTCTGAAAACAACCGGTAAAACCTTAGGCAGCTATAAAAATTACGAATGGAGCAGACATTATGAAAAATGCATAAAATGCGGGACACAATCGGTCCGGCACGCCAAAAACGGACTTTGTGAGAACTGCGCGGAGGTATTTACCAATAGCAAAAGAAACAGAATCATAACGGAACATGCAGGCAGGTGTGACGAATGCGGAATGACAAGAGAAGAAGCTCATAATAAATATAACAGGGATCTTCACACATTAAAAAGTGGGAAGGTTTTGTGCAGAAGATGTTTCTTAAAGAATAATATGAGGAAAGCTAGAATGAAGAGTTGATAACTTCCAGAATATCAATCTGGAGACTTTGTTTTTCAACTTTTTTTCTTTGTTCTGTAAGATACCGCTTCAATTTTTTGGCCATTTCTTTTGCAACAGGAACAGACACGGCATTGCCGAATTGTTTGTATGCCTGAGTCGTCGATACGGGTATTTTGAAAGAGTCAGGAAAGCCTTGCAATCTGGCACATTCTCTTTCTGTTAGTTTTCTGATACCACATTTATTAATTGACACGGGACGATCTTGAATAAGATTCCTTTCTCTTCCCATATTTCCGCATACGATAGTATTGGAAACTCCAGTCGGGTCGAGTATTTCACAACCAAAACCGCTACCTTTAGCCGCATGTCTTTCCTTATGCGCCACCAATCCCTCGTAGTATCTTTGGGAAAGATAATATTTATCCTCAACGGAAGTATCCAATATATCTGATAATTTTTCTTTACCAGACATAGAAGACTTTTCTGGGAAAGTAAAATCTTTATGAGGATTTCTTATTCCTACAATATAAGTTCGCTCGCGATGTTGTGGTACGCCAAAATTCTTTGAATCTAGAATTTTTTCCGTAACTACATAGCCTCCGCCCGAGTTCTCCAGAGCAAATTTTATATGCCGATACGTTTCTCCTTTATTATGCTTTATAAGATTCTTTACGTTCTCAAGAACAAAAGCTTGGGGCTTTCTAGTATGAAGAAATTTGACCACTTCACCGAAGAGGCGACCTCTCGGATCCTTCAGCCCATCTCTTTTTCCTATAAGTGAGAATGGTTGGCACGGGAAACCAGCCAGAAGCACGTCAAATTCGGGCACAGAAAACGGATCGACTTGGGTTATGTCTTTCTCTTCTATTTCTCCAAAGTTGGCTCGATAGGTCTGACAAGCATATTTATCAATATCGTTTGAGTAAACAATTTCAAAACCCGCTTTTTCAAAACCCATTCTCATTCCTCCGATACCAGCAAAAAGATCTATAGCTTTAAATTTTTTCATGGAATTAGCCACCTTAATATTGTAGCATCATTTCTTAGCTGTTCTTAATAAAGAGGTTAATTTATCCCCACTTTTACTTATGGAATGTTCCCAAATCCTTATAACACTCCAGCCGTTCCTTTTGTATTGAGCATTGACAACCCTGTCACGCTTCTTGTTTGCTGCAATTTTTCTCTTCCAAAAAGACATGTTGGTTTTCGGTCGAGCGCAGTGATAGCGGCAGCCGTGCCAAAAGCACGAATCCACAAATATTACAGATTTAACACCTTTTATTCTAAAATCCGGCTTTCCGGGAAGATTGCCTGGATGAGACTGGTAAGCGATTTTCTCTTTTCTAAGAATCTTTGAGACAGAATGCTCGATTTTGGACCCCATACTTTTAACCGCAGACATTATCTCGCTCCTTTTTCTTCTGTTAAAGATATCAGCCACGACAAAAGCATACCTAAAATTCGTAAATTGGCAAAAACGCTCGCCCCATCGCTCATACCTCTCAAAAAAATCTCACCCCCGCCAACTCTAAAAAGAATGATAAGCGATGGGGCGAGGCTCGAGCGCGCCGAAGGCGCGCGAGTTAATCATTGTTGTTGTCTGAAATAGGTTCGGATTTGGTCGTATAATGTAGCCCGAATAAAACTCATGTCAGTTTCAGAGAATTTTTCACGCGCGGCGCGGAGCGCCGCGTAAGGTGTAGTAACGGATTCTAGGATTCGCCGGTGGTGGAGAATTGGGTTCAGGAAATACAAAGCCAGAAGATTTTTGGAGGAGAGAGATTTTTAATACTTTGGGTTCGGAGAGGTCGTACTTTTTAGTATGTGCGCTTGACCCACCCTCCCGTTCGCGCGCACAGAATTCTGCTCCCTTAGACTAGAATGCTTCGTAAATAGTCAATAGTTTCTTTTTTCAAGTCCTCAGAAATATCTAGATTTCTTGGAGTCCCACCCCTTCCTGTTCTATTTGTTTTATGCGCCAGATTGGCTCTAATATCAGAAATTTTCATAGTGCCTATTATGTGGCCCTCATCTAAATCATTTTCCATAGCAGTCTGGTATAGCTGTAATAAATAGTCTGTTGACGGGACCTCAAATATTACATAATTTGTTTCAGCATGAGTGGAGGGGACGAGAACTCCATTATGTGGCGGATTAACTACCGTTGCTCCATCGTCATCTCTAAAAACATTATGGATTGTCTGGCCAGATCCAAGCTCAATAAAGTATGGATCGTGAGTAGTTATAATTACACGAATATTGTTCTTGGAAATTTTAGATAGAGCTTCGTATAAACTTCTTTTTAATTTAGGATGTAAGTATATTTCTGGCTCCTCAAAAATGAGAAAAAGCTCTTCTGAAGAGTTGAGTTTTGCTTTACTAACTTCCTGCAAAGTAGCTGCGATTATTAATCTTTGTGTGCCTTGACCAACATCTTCTAGAGTTAGATCGCACCCTGTTCCATAAGTATCTTTAATAACTGAATTGAGTATTTTCTTAGAAACCTCCTCTTTGATAATTTTCTTTATATCACTCTCACTTAGTTTTTTTACACTTAAATCAAGTTTCGTATTCTTTACATTGTAAGTATCAAAAGTTTTAGATATTTTATTTAAAAATTCCTCTACACTCTCATAATTTATAGTAGGCATTTGACCTAGACTCACTTCCACAAGTTTTAAGAAGGCGTCTCTCATGGGATCCTCTTTAGCTCCAGTCTTAAGATGCTCTTCAGCCATAATACTTTCTGCTGGAATATATATGACTTTATCTTCTGGTAAAAATTCTTTTAGCGCCTGCATTAAGTTAGTTTTCCCCGAGTTATTTTCTCCAGCGAAAATGGTGTAATTGCCCAATTTGAATTTGAGTTCCTTGCTTATACTATTTTCTTGTGGGGATATAGTTATATCCATATCGGCTGTATGATACAATAAATCTGCACACAATTCACGGAAGGCCTTTTTAAATGGCCGTCTCGGAACAATAAGGTCTTCCTTGTTGTGTGCACCGGGGCGGCCATTTAAGTTTATGAAATATTTTCTATACGCAAGAAAATCTACTGATGTTGAAGACAAACAAGTTATGTCTATTGAGGCGCAACTTACCGAGCTTCGTGTACTAGCCAAGAAAGAGGGCTTGGAAGTTATTGATGAGTTTATAGAAAAGCGCACAGCTAAGATGCCAGGCCGATTGGTGTTTAATGAAATGGTTAAAAGAATTCAGAAAGGCGAAGCTCAAGGGATTATTTGTTGGAAACTAGATCGTCTTGCTCGTAATCCAGTAGACGGCGGTCAAATCAGTTGGATGCTTCAGCAAGGTATCATTGAGCACCTACTCATTCACGATAGAAGTTATTATCCAACAGACAATGTCTTAATGATGTCCGTGGAATTCGGCATGGCTAACCAGTTCATAAGAGATTTAAGCACGAATGTAAAAAGAGGTTTAAGAGCTAAAATAGCTAGAGGAGAATTCCCAAGCACAGCTCCTACTGGCTATCTGAATGACACCAGAAGAAGAACCATTGTAATTGATAGGAAGAAAGCTCCGATGATCAGAAAAGCTTTTGAGCTTTATGCCGAAGGAGAATCGAAACTCGATGATATATCTGATTTTCTATATCAAAATGGAGTAAAGAGCTCTGGAAACAAGAAACTTCATAAGGACAGGATTAAATGGATTCTCCAGAACCCTTTCTACTACGGCCACTTCTATTACGGAGGAGAAATTCACGAGGGCAAGCATCCGCCACTTATAACCAAAAAGCTCTACGATAAAGTCCAAGAAGTCATGTTAGACAGAGGTCATCCTATGAAGCCTCGCAAGGAACCGAGGGCATTCTGCGGGTTACTCAAATGCGCTACTTGCAGTATGAGTATCACAGCAGAATTGCAGAAAGGCCATGTTTATTACCGATGTACCAAGAAATCTCCAACGGCTCAGTGTGATGAGCTGTTCGTGAGGGAAGAAGCTTTGCTAGAGCAAGTTAATGAAATCCTTTCAAATCACGCTCTACCATCTCCTTGGGCTAAAGAATTCGGTTTATTAATGAAAGAGGATGAGAAGAAAGCTGAGCAGGAGTCCAAGATTATTATCGAAGAACTCCGAACCAGAGTTTTTAACATCTCCGAGAAGATCCAAAGACTCTTGGATATCTACCTAGCTCAAGATATAGACCGAGAAACTTATCTCAAAGAACGCTCAAAACTTTTCTCTGATAAGAAAAGTTTTGAGGAGAAAATATGGAATTTAGAAAGAGACGCCAAAGCGTGGCTCGAACCGATGCAAGAATGGCTAAATGTGGCTTCAAACCTTGTTGAAGCCTCGCAATCGAACGACCTCTCCTACAAAAAATCCTCTCTCCAGAAAATCTTCGGCTCGAACCCCACTCTCCACCACCGGCGAATCCTAGAATCCGTTATCCCACCTTACGCGGCGCTCCGCGCCGCGCGTGAAAAATTCTCTGAAACTGACATGAGTTTTATTCGGGCTGCGGGACTTGGACTCGAACCAAGATACTATGCTCCAGAGGCATATGTCCTACCATTAGACGATCCCGCAATAGGCTCTAGAGTAGCCGAAAACTGGCTCATTTTCAATCTTCGTATATAATCTTGTCAAAGCTATGAACTAATGAAGAAAAGGTCCAAATACATCTTTGTCGTCGGGGGAGTAATGTCGGGAGTCGGCAAGGGTGTCGCGACCTCTTCTATCGGAACACTCCTCCAATCTCGCGGGTTTAAAACGAGTCTTATAAAAGCCGATCCGTATCTCAACGTGGATGCGGGGACAATGAATCCGGTTGAACACGGAGAAGTTTTTGTCTTGGACTCGGGTCTTGAGACCGATCAGGACATGGGGAACTACGAGCGCTTCCTCAACGCCGACATGCCGTCGGAGAACTATCTGACCAACGGCATGGTCCTCAAACACATTATCGACAAGGAGCGGGCCCTCGGTTACGGCGGCAAGTGCGTGGAACCGGTCTACCATGTCACCGAAGAAATTTTCCGCCGTATCAGACGCTCGGTTGAAAAAACGGGGGCGGATATCACGGTGATGGAGATTGGCGGCACGGTGGGCGAGTATCAGAACGCAATTTTCCTTGAAGCCGCGCGGCTGGTGAAGATTAAAGAACCGGAAAGCGTGGTGTTCGTCATGGTCTCATACCTCCCCGTACCGCCAAAACTCGGCGAGATGAAGACGAAGCTGACTCAGAACGCTATCCGCCAGCTTAACTCCTACGGTATAGAGCCCGACATGATTATCGCGAGAAGCGAGGTGTCGATAGACGAGAAGAGGCGGGAAAAGATTGCTCTGGCTTCCGGTATCAAGAGCGAGAACATTATCCCTGCTCCCGACATAGAAAGTATTTATGAGGCTCCGCTCAATTACGAAAGCGCGGGGATGAGCGAGAAAATCGTTAAGCTTCTGGGGCTCAAACCGAGAGCTCGAAATCTCAAAGCCTGGCAGAATTTTGTTAAAAGAACCAAAACGGCAAAAAGGGTGCGACGAATCGCCATGGTCGGCAAGTACTTCGACACGGGCGACTTTGTCATCTCGGATGCCTATATTTCCGTTATTGAGGCGCTCAAAATTTCGGCCGCTTGGCACGGCGTTGTGCCTAAGCTTGAATGGATAAATGCCAAAGACTACGAGACCGGCAAGCGAAAAGTGTCAGAGCTCAAAGATTACGACGGTATTGTCGTGCCCGGCGGCTTCGGCGAGCGGGGGGTGGAGGGTATTATTTCGGCCATAAAATTCGCGAGAAAAAATAAGATTCCGTATCTCGGGCTCTGTTATGGCATGCAGCTCGCCGTGGTCGAATACGCGCGCTCCGTCGCGGGGCTTGGTGGCGCCAATACCACCGAAATTGATCCAAAGACAAAGCACCCTGTAGTAACAGTCATGGACGAGCAGAAAGATAAGTTGAAAGAAAAAAATCTTGGCGGCACCATGCGCCTCGGAGCTTACCCGGCGCAGATTAAGAAAAATACTCTCGCCCATAAGGCCTATAAAAAAGAGAGAATATCCGAGCGCCACCGACACCGTTTCGAAATAAATCCCGAGTATGTCGAGAGACTGGAGCGGGCGGGCTTAATCTTTTCCGGGAAGTCGCCCGACGGCCGCCTTTGCGAGATAGTTGAACTGCCGACGAGAATTCACCCCTTTTTTATCGCCACTCAATTTCACCCAGAACTTAAAGCAAGACCACTTTCACCTCATCCCTTATTTAACGCATTTCTAAAAGCTCTGAGGTAAGTACTACTTCGTGTCCCTGATAGAGAGAGCCGATAAAAGGCCGACGAAAACAGCGGCCGCGAGAACGAAGAAAATCTTTTCGAAAGAATTAAAACTTATGGCCAGAACTCCGAAGCCTGTCCCGACAAAAACGCTTGCCGGGCGCACCAAGCGAAAAATGCTTATGAGTCCGGTGTCTCTGGCTTCAACATGTTTGAAAAAGTAGCTCTCGGTCATGATTTCTATAAGAGAGGCCCCAACCCGCGAAATAAAGAGGACCACAAGCCAGACGAGGAAAACCTTGCCGATAAAAGGCATGAAGAGGAGTGAGCCCATCATGATGAGGAACCCGATGATAAGAATTTCCTTCTCGCCCAAGAAGCGGTCCGCAATCTCTCCCGCCGGCCACTGAAAGATGACAAACGGCAGAAGCATCACGGTAAAGATAATGCCAAGCTCCGCCCAGTCGAAGCCGACATAACGATTGAGGTAAATCGGCATGTAGATGACCATAAAGGCGAAAAATGACTCGAGGATGAATCTTGCGAAAGTGATGTGCCTGATACTTTTAGACCGCCACCAGGCCCTGAAGGGCAAGAAAATGTGCCGGTGGTACTGGCCGTGCCACTTGGGCGAGTGTGATTTCAAGAAAAAGAGAGTGAGAAGAATGGGTAAGAGAAGCAGGACGGAAGCCACAAGGTAGAGTGGTTTAAGAGTTGTGTTACCAGCAAACAGGGCGAGAATGATCGGACCACCGGCAATGCCCAGGTTGAGAAGGGTCATGTAAAGACCTCTAACTTCTCCCGTGTTGTGTTCGCGCGAAAGTTCCTCGAGAAAAATATCGAAACAATAATAAATGCTGAAAAAGACACCGGCGTAGAGAAGGAATGAGAGAGCCACTTCTTTTGGCGTATCGGCATAAGCGAGACCCAATGTGCCGAGAGCCGCCATGACAAGAAAGATTACGAGGAGTATCCGTTTCCCGAACCACTCTATGAATTTGGAAATGAAGAGAAAAAGAAAGACGCTTACCGTGGCGCCAAGAAGAAACAGTCCGCTGACCGCGCTCTCACTGAAAAATTGGTTGAGAAGCGTCGAGTTGATATAAAGAGTCGCGCCGTAGTTTAGAGAGATGAAAACACTTGCGACAAAAATAGACGCAAATCTCGACATGATTTAAGTATAACCGAAAACTAGGCGCCGAGAATGACCGGAATGACGATAGGGGCTTTGGCGGTGCGCTGGAAGAGAAAGCGCGAGACGTCTTCTATCACCGCGTTCTTGGCATAGTCAAAGTTGATTGGATTCGTCCCGACGGTTACTCCCTCGATAGAGCGTTTAATCAAATGTCTTGCTTCGGAAAGAAGCTCCTGTGATTCCCGGAGATATACGAAGCCGCGGGCGATAATATCTGGAGATTTCTTGAGGTGACCGGTGCGGGTATTGACTAGAGCAATCACGACGAAAATACCATCCTCGGCAAGCATCTTTCTGTCGCGGATAACGACATCGGAGATGTCACCGATAGAAAGGCCCTCGACGACCATGTCTTCCGAAGGCGCCTTTTCCTTTAGCTTTACAAACTTATTACCTCCCTCCTGAATTTCGATAATGCTGCCGTTATCCGGCACGATAATATTTTCCTTCGGAAAGCCGATTTTCTGCGCCAGTTCCGAGTGCATTTTAAGGAAGTAGTGATTGCCATGAACGGGCATGAAGAATTTGTAGGGAATCTGCTTGTGAAGCCACTCAATTTCGCCGCGCTTACCGTGCCCAGAAGTGTGAACGTCGGAGTCGAGGTAGGTGATAATCTTTGAGTCGTTGCGATAGAGGTTGTCCTTCAGTTTCGAGATAGCCCGTTCGTTGCCCGGAATAACGGAAGAAGAAAGAACGATTGTGTCCGTGGGTTCCAAGCGAATAAACTTGTGGGTCTTGTTTGACATGCGCATCAGGGCCGCGTATTCCTCGCCTTGGGCGCCCGTCGTGATAATCATGATTTTATTCGGCGGATATTTCGTAATCTCTTCGATGGGCGAGAGGTGGCCGACATCGACGAGATTCAAGTGCTTGATGATTTCGACATTCGTCTTCATCGAGCGCCCTTCAATAAAGACACGGCGACTGTGTTTCTTGGCGATTTTTATGAACTCAATAACCCGCTCGACCTGGGAAGCGAAAGTGGCGAGGATGATGCGGCCGGGGGCCGAGGCGACAATGCCGTCGATATTTTTGATAATGACTTTTTCCGATGGCGAAAATCCGGGTTTTTCAATACCCGTTGAATCCATCATGAAAAGAAGAATTTTTCTGTCCTTGAATTTTTTGTAGTGCTCAATCTCGAGCTCGTCGGGCACGCCCTCCTCGTTTTCTATGCGCACATCGCCCGTGTTGACGATGTCGCCGAAAGGCGTCTCGATGATAACGCCCGTGGAGTCGGGGATAGAGTGGGTCACGCCGAAGAAGCAGACCTTAAAATTCTTGGAAATCGGGATGAACTTGTCATTTTTATCGACAATCGTGATATTGAGAGGCGGCAGGTGGGGGAATTCAGCCTGACGTTTTTGAATAAGGAGCGAGCCGAATTCTCTGGTGTAAATTGGCGGGTTACCCAAGCGGTCGACGATGTAGGGTATCGAGCCGATGTGGTCAAGGTGGCCGTGGGTTATGATGATGGCACGGATTCTCGCCTTGCGTTCCTCAAGATATTTGATATTCGGCAGAATGTAGTCTATGCCCGGAGTTTCGTGATCGCTGAACTTGATGCCGGCATCCATGATGAGGATATCGTCACCGAGCTCTACCACGGTCATATTTCGGCCGACCTCCTCTACGCCTCCCAAGGGAATAATTCTTATGGAATCCGAGGCTAGGGGCGGGATGACATCGTGCGGTTTTTTTGCCGCAAGAGGGGTCTGGGTTCGTCTGCGAACATTTTTGTGGCGCATGCCGCCTGAATACTTTGTGATCATGTTTTTCTAATTAGTAAATATTTTCCAGACCTTATCGGTCTCGATGTACCAGTCTCTTATGCCGAGAAATCTGTCCTGCGCCACCTTGAGAGAATCAAGCGAGACGGCCTTAACCCTTTCCGGAATCACATAGAGGAAGCTCGGGGTGTAAAGGAAGACGGCCGGCACGTCGGTCTTTATCGCCTCCGCGAAAGATTTGTAATTCGCTTCGATTTCCTCCGGGTTTCCCAGGCTTCTTGCTTCTTCAAGCAATTTGTCGGCTTGATTATTCGTGTAGAGAGCGATGTTGAGGCCCGGATCCGCTTTCTGTGAAGAGTGCCAGAAGGGGTAGAGATCCGCTTCGCGACTCACGACCTGGCCGAAGAGTAAGGTGTCGAAATTTCTCGGACGGATGACGTTCTGGTTGAGGTCGCCAGTTTCAAAAACAAGGACGTCCACTTCGGCGCCGAGCAGTCGCCAGCTTGCGACAAGTTTTTCTGCCACTGCCTGAAGTTCGGGAGCGTCACCGGTAGAGATTGAAAACGACAGGCTTATAGTAGCAGAACGCGATTTTTTTTCAAGAATGCCCGTCTCTTCGTTGGGTTTCCAACCGGCTTTTTCAAGAACTTCTTTAGCGACCCTCAAGCGTTCCTCGAATGGCGGAAGGTCGACTGGCGTGGTCCAAGGATAAGTTCCGGCGGGCAGAGGTCCGTCTATCACCTTGCCGTAACCCCCGAGAATTTCCTTCACAATCTCTTCCTTGGGGCTGGCGAGGTCAAGCGCCTGACGCACTTCTTTATTCAAAAAAACTTTTGCCTGATTTTGATTGAAAAAGACGGCAAAAACACGCGGCAGGGGAGAAGAGATGACGCGCGAACCTTCGGTATTGAAACTCGACACTTTGTCGGGAGAAATGCCACCGATACTTTCGACAGCACCGCTCTTGAGAGCGGTGGCAAGCTCGTCTTCGTTCGGATAGAATCTAAAAACAAGATTTTTCATGAAGGGCGATTTGCCCTGAGAATTTTCCGAAGGAACAAGAACATAAAGGTCAGGTATTCCACCCGAATTCTGCTCAACTCTGTCCACTCTGTAGACGCCAGAGCCAATAGGCATGGTATTGAATCGACTGAAGGCGAATTCTTCGGCCGAAACGTTATTCCAAATGTGTTTGGGAAGAATACCTAGGGTAAGATTGTAAATAAACGGGGTGTAAGCCTGTTTCAGGACAAACGAGACAGTTTTATCATCAAGTTTCTCGACCTCGACACCATCCCAGTTGCCTCTTCTGGGGCTTTTTATGTTTGGATCACCGACCTTCTGGACGGTGAAGATGACATCGTCTGCCATTACGGGACTACCGTCATGGAACTTCGCATCCTCTCTAATACGAACAGTGTAGATTTTTCGGTCTTCGGAGACAGAAATATTTTCTGCCAAATCATTTACCACCTCGCCCCCAGGGGTGACGCGGACAAGACCAGAGTAAACGAGCACCGTAAGATTTCTATCTGCCTCGGAGACGGCGAGAACCGGGTTAATGAAGCGCGGATTGCCCACCACGCCCTCCGTAAGAGTGCCGCCCCTTACCGGTACCTCGACCAGGAAGGCGGCATTTGTTTTATACGTCATGGCCAGACTAGAAAAGACAAAAAGTGCCAGAAAGAAAAAGAAAACAGCCTTCTCTGCGATGGTAAAGGAGCGAACCAGATTCTTTATCGAACGCTCCTTGGGCATATCAAAACGCCTGAAGAGAGTGGCTCTGAAATCTTTGTAATTCATTCGTTACGAGTTAGCTTAGAACAAGATTCGCCAGAGCGGTAATACCGAAAAGGGCGGCTATTATCAGCGTCGCGTTAAAAAGAATTTTTTCCGCGCCTCGGCGCATGAAGCGTCCCCCTATGGAACCATCCCCTCCGAAGGCCGAGCCGAGACTTGCCTCGGTTCGCTGAAGAAGGATGCCGATGATGAGGAGGACACTCAAGATAACTTGAATGTAAGGCAGAATACGAACCATGGTTCTTACAGGGATTATTCTAGCACGCCCCCGCCCTTGTCGCAAGAAAGTTTTTCGTATAGAATAGCCGCCGAACATTAAGAACATATTCTTTCGAATCTATGAAGAAGGAATCTAAAACCAAACATCAAGTCAAACCCTTAGGGGATAGAGTTTTAGTGCGTCCGTTCACCGAAGAAGCTCTGCGCAAGGCGCAAGGCAAAAGTTCTTCTCTCGGGATTATCCTGCCCGAAAGTGTTACCAAGGAAAAATCGGCGCGGGGAAAGGTGGTCGCCGTGGGCGATGGCAAGTGGCTCGACGGCAAGCTTGTGCCCTTGGGAGTTAGGGTCGGGGACACGGTAATTTTTTCAAAGTATGGCTACGACGAGGTGGAACACGACGGAGAGGAGCTCTATCTTATAAAAGAGGACAATATTTTAGCGATTATTAAGTAAAACAATGGCAAAGCAAATTCTTTTCGGACAGGAAGCCCGCGAAGCCCTGAGAAGGGGCGTAAACAGGGTCGCGAATGCGGTAAGAATTACCATCGGTCCAAGGGGTAGAAATGTCGTTCTCGACAAAGGTTACGGCGCTCCAATGGTGACGAATGATGGCGTTACCATCGCCAAAGACATTTCGCTCAAAGACAAATTTGAAAACATGGGAGCCGAAATCGTCAAAGAGGTAGCTTCCAAAACCAATGATGTCGCGGGCGACGGCACGACCACCTCGGTCGTCATAACCCAAGCTCTTTTTGAAAAAGGTCTTGAGAAGACGCTTTCGGCGACAAACTCCATGGGTCTGCGCCGCGGCATGGAAGCGGCGGTCAAAGACGCCGTCGAAATACTCAAGAGAATGGCCAAGCCGATAAAGACCGATGCCGAAGTGCGCCAGGTCGCGACAATTTCCGCAGAGTCAAAAGAGGTCGGAGCGATTATTGCCGACACTATAAAGAAGGTGGGGAAAGACGGCGTAGTAACAGTCGAAGAATCTCAATCTTTCGGCGTGGAGTCTGAGGTCGTCGAGGGGCTTGAATTCAATAACGGCTACGTTTCTCCTTACATGATTACCAACCCCGAGCGGATGGAAGCGGAGTACCGTGATCCGGCCATTCTTGTCACCGATCGAAAAATTTCGGCTATTAAAGACATATTGCCGCTCTTGGAAAAGCTCGCCGCCACGGGCAGAAAAGACCTCGTCATCATCGCCGAGGAGGTCGACGGCGAAGCGCTCACGACCTTTGTCGTCAATAAACTCAGAGGCACCTTCAACGTGCTTGCGGTCAAGGCGCCCGGCTATGGCGACAAAAAGAAAGAGCTTCTCGCCGATATCGCCGTGACCATAGGGGCCAAAGTCGTCTCGGAGGAGCTCGGAGTCAAACTCGAAAGTGCCGAGCCGTCGATGCTCGGACGGGCCTCGCGGGTAGTCTCGACCAAAGACAATACTATCATTGTCGGAGGTAAGGGCAGACGGGCCGACATTCAGTCGAGGGTCGAGAGTCTTAAAGCCCAGAGAGAAAAAACCGGCTCAAAATTCGACATTGAAAAGCTTGATGAAAGAATCGGGAAACTCTCCGGCGGCGTCGCCGTTATCCGTGTTGGGGCCGCAACCGAAACCGAGATTAAATATCTGAAGCTCAAGATTGAGGACGCGGTCAACGCTACCAAGGCGGCCACGAGTGAAGGTATTGTCGCCGGCGGCGGCTCCGCTTTAGCCAAGGTCGCCAAAAAGCTTGAAGTCAAATACAAAGAATCAAAAGAAGCCAAACACGCGACCGACAACGCCGAGAGTGCCGAGTTTGCCGCGGGCTATATGGCGGTCGTTGAAGCTATCAAAGAACCCTTGAGACAAATCGCCAAGAACGCCGGCAGGGAAGAGGGTGTCGTCCTCGCCGAAGTTCTTAAGGGCGGGCCTAATTACGGCTACGATGCGCTCAACGACACTTTTGTCTCCGATATGTTCGAAGTGGGAATCATCGATCCGGTAAAAGTTACCAGATACGCGCTCGAGAATGCCGCCTCCGCTGTCGCGATACTTCTCACCACCGAAGCGGCTATCTCCGACGAACCCGAACCAAAACAGGACAAACGCCACGTTGAACCTGGTTCTGATTACTGATTGTGGTATAATACTTTGCATGTCACTTTATTTTCTTTATTTTCTGGTTCCTATAGTTCTCGTTCTCTGGGGAGTTTTCGCCTATAACAGTTTCGTCCGTCTCATAAACAGGACCAAAGAAGCTTGGGCCGACATCGATGTCCAGCTCAAACGTCGTTACGACCTTATTCCGAACTTGGTTAACACCGTTAAGGGTTATGCCAAGCATGAGGCAAGTGCTTTTGAAAATGTGACAAAGGCCCGTGCCGCGGCTATGGGTGCCGGTAACATTGCGGAGAGAGGTAAGGCGGAGAATATGCTTACTGACGCTCTCAAATCAATTTTTGCCGTCGCGGAAGCCTACCCCGATCTTAAGGCCAATCAGAATTTCCTGGAGCTTCAGAAAGAACTCTCGGATACTGAAAATAAAATCCAGGCGGCGCGCCGTTTCTACAATACCAACGTCCGCGATCTCAACACCAAGATAGAATCCTTCCCGGATAATGTCATCGCTAATGCATTCAAATTCGCGAAAATGGAATTCTTCGAGCTCCAAGAAGAAGCGGCAAAAAATCCGGTTGAGGTGAAGTTCTAAATGGCGGAAAACATCTATACCCACCAGGATAGAAACATTTTTAAGACGTGGTTCCTTTTAGGGTCCTTCTTCGTCTTGGTCATAACACTCGGCTGGTTTATCTCATTCTACTTCGAAAGTCCGGCGATTCTCTACTTTGCCGTCTTTTTCGCCATCTTTATGAATGTTTTCTCCTACTGGTTCTCGGACAAAATCGTTCTCCGCCTGCACAAAGCCAAGCCCGTTACGCGCGAAGAACATTTTGATCTCTGGAACGCGACGGAGAACCTCTCCATCGCGGCGGGACTGCCTATGCCGAAACTCTATGTCGTGGAAGATCCGTCGCCCAACGCCTTCGCCACAGGTAGAGACAAGAATCATGCGGTAGTCGCCGTGACCACAGGACTTCTTTCAATCCTTGATAAAAACGAGCTTGAAGGAGTTATCGCGCATGAGCTCTCGCATATCGGCAACCGCGACATGCTTGTCTCAACCGTCGTCGTGGTCCTGGCGGGCTTCGTTACCCTCATCTCCGATATTTTCCTGCGCTCCAGATTTTACGGAGGTAGCCGAAATAACAGAGCAACCGGAGTAATTCTTCTTATCGG
This sequence comes from Minisyncoccia bacterium, assembly GCA_049651785.1. Lineage (GTDB taxonomy): Bacteria > Patescibacteriota > Minisyncoccia > Phycocordibacterales > Zambryskibacteraceae > UBA5004. The sequence continues at coordinate 3,212 of JBASCT010000014.1, read as the reverse complement.
GCTTGCTTTAGCAATACTTGCTCCGCTTGCCGCGACTCTCATCCGCCTAGCTGTTTCGCGTAAACGCGAGTTTCTCGCTGATGCCTCAGGCGCCCTTCTCACCAGATATCCAGAAGGGCTCGCAAGTGCTTTAAAGAAAATAAGTGCGAGTGCCGTACCGATGAGAACAGCGAATGACGCCACGGCGCACCTCTTTATCTCCAGTCCCTTCGGTCCAAAAAGATTTTCGGCTTTCCATAAACTTTTCATGACCCATCCGCCGGTGGAAGAAAGGGTGAGAGCGCTAGTGGGCGAGGCAAGAATCTGATACTTTATACAAACCAAGGAGGCGTCGCATAGTGGTCTAGTGCGCACGCTTGGAAAGCGTGTAGGGCGCAAGCTCTCGAGAGTTCGAATCTCTCCGCCTCCGCCAATTTGACTTTTTATATTAAATATGCTATTATAGAATCAGGCAAATTTAAAGGAAATATCCTGTGCTGAACGCTACTCAAAAAGAGATTCTGGAACAGGTCGGTGTCGGGAGTGTTGAAGAACTCATGAATCTGATCGAAGGACTCGAAGATGATAGCGAAGAAAAAGAATACTTCTCCAAAGTTCTTGAGCAAGTTCAGGAGTTGAAATAACCCCACACGAAAAAATGTGGGGTTTTCTTTTTTTAAAACAAAGGCCCCGATGTCCGATCGGGGCCGAAGGGTGTCAGGTGCTGACGACGGTCGATTTAGTCTTAACCCATATGAAAATTGGAAAGCCTTCTCCTCTGACCGGATCTGGAACTGCCCACATTTCGTTAACATCCTCACCGCTTCTGAGAATTTCCTCTCGAAGCGCATCGGCGCCTCTTTCTAGGAATATCCACATGCCCGGGGTGCCGCGCGTGAAGATGAGAACACGACTTTGCGTCCTCGAACTTTTTAACTTCGGGGAGTAGATTGGAACAATTCCGCGGAGAAAGCCGTCAAGAGTAGCCGCATGCCTGGTGTCGACAAGTTCGTAGGGCGAGCGATCAACGAGCCCCAGGAATGCCTTTACCACAATTCTCTGGTGCGCCAAGACTTCATTATAATCCCCGCGAATCACGGTCGAGGGAAGCGTAATCTTCCCGTTTTCAACCGCAAAATCTTGGGCCGACACCGGTGGAACGACAAAGCTCAGGAGAGTGAGCGCAAGGAGCAAGAACAGGCTCCTGTTGAGAGTTTTCATTTAACCTCCTTGGGAGACCTTAAAAAGGACTTCTTGGCTCATTCTCCTCCGGTGGCAAAGATTGTCAATAGTGTTATACTGGCGCCGTGAAAGACTGGTTTAAAAACAATAAGAGCAGGGTCATTGTGGTCGGGGGCCTAGTGGCTGTGGCCCTCCTTATCGGTCTTGCTCCTTCATCCGAAGCGCCCGGTCTGTCTGAAAACGAAACTGCTACAACGACCTCAGAAACTCCAACCGGAAGCGCTCCGAAAACTCAGGGGACGTCTCAGACTCAAGCGCCGAGAAATTCGGCTATGAAACTCTATTCGGACAAAAAATACGGCTTTACTTTTGAATATCCCCAAAACTACAGCGTCACGGCTCTCGGCAGTATCGTGGGGCCTGACGGCGTTACCGCTATTCGCTTTGGCGCTATCTTTACCACGGCGAACAATGAGATCGCGCTCGATGACGTACCGACATACCTTCTCAGTAGGCGCCTGCCCGGTTCACAAATTGAAATTATAAACGGCTACAATTGGCAGAAAGATGTCTGGTTTGCGGAATATTACCTTGGTTATTCTTTGAGAACCAGCGGTATGGCGCTCGGCTTTTCTGCCCTTAAAGAAAAAGATGAGGCGCTCCTTAAACAAGTGGTGCGTTCAATCAAATTCGTTAAGTCCTCGGAGCCGAAACTTGGCGAGACTTTCCGCAATCTTAAAACAGGAGATACTTTCGGTTCTCTCAAGGTTTCTAAAATAAGTGCTGGTGAGCTCTCGAAGCTTATTTCGCCCGATAACTTTAAGGTTGAATTTACGGGGCAGGTCGTCCTAAGGGGCTTCTACGATGTCGAATACCACCCCGGCCGAACGCTAGTCTGCGTCAGTCGTCTTGATGCCGAAAGTCTCGCCGCTCTGCCTAAACTTGACCCGAGCCATGATTATAAAAACACCAAAATCTGTTTTGATTACGAAAATTTCTTTGCCAATAGCTCCCTTAAGGTGGAAGAGGGGAATGCCGGTGTTGTTGTAAATAATTTCGTTGCATCCTTCGGCTGGCGAGAGCTTCCTGACTTTTCGGCCAATGTGGTAAGTGTTATTGAATAACTTCTTGTCGCTTTTCACCTCCTACATCACCGTCCTCGTAACTTTGGCTCTCCTTGATGGGCTTTGGCTTGGAGTTCTGGCCAAGAATTTCTACAAAGAGAATCTGGGCTACCTTTTCCGCGCTGAGCCGATCTGGTCGGCGATAGTTATTTTTTATCTAATCTATGCCGCGGCGATTGTCTATTTTGTTGTGCTGGCGGCGGACGGCTCGTGGCTAAGAGCCCTCTCGGTGGGGGCGGTGCTCGGCTTTGTAGTTTATATGACTTATGATTTGGTTAACTACGCCACGATAAAAGACTGGCCCCTGAGGGTGGTTCTTATCGATATCCTCTGGGGAACATTTATCACAGCCGCGGCCGCGACGCTCGCCGTTTTTCTAAACAAGCTTCTATCTTGACCTATAGTTAATATTGTGCTAAAATGTTAGAAGAGCTCAAACAAAAAGGAGGTGGAAGATGCTCACCGAGTTCTTTTCTGAGAAAAACCCAATAGTCGTTCCTGGCCAGACGATACCAATCTACTTTCCCGGTGAGATACCGAACCTCGAGGACTATGAGGAGATGAGTGGGTATGCAATCGACGCTTACCCTGTCCGATTCGGGCGCAATGATGGCGCCGAAGACGCAATGAAGCTCGCCGTTACGACCGTGGCAGCGCACTTCGACATCACTCCGGAAGAAGCGCTCGGGCGGTTCGAAATCTGTATCGTGCCCGGTATCGGCTACCACGGCTATATCCTTGCCAAGCGGAAGGACTGAGGCATCTCGGCGCCCCGATGTTACATCGGGGCGTTTTTAATTTCTGAATTCTGGTAGAATGGCACAACGGTGGAAAGATTAGTCTCGCAGAAGTTCTGGGAAAAAAATCCGAAAATCGGCAAGGTTTTCGGCACGATTTTCATTTTAATAGGATTTCTCTCGCTCATAA
>JBASCT010000013.1:0-8511 GCA_049651785.1 Minisyncoccia bacterium | reverse complement strand
CCCTTAGGAGAGCTTTCGCGACCACTTCACCCGACAATCGAGCTCAAGCTTGACGGCCAGGAGCTTAGCGTTCTAACCAAGAAAGCGGGTCCCGAATCCAAGGTGCTCTGGGGGACTTATGCTTCCCACATCTCAAACATGATTTCCGGCGTCAACAAGGCCTTCACTAAAACTCTTATTCTCGAGGGCATCGGCTTTAAATCCGAAGTTAAGGGAGACAAAATTGTTTTCGCTCTGGGCTTCTCGCATCCGGTTGAGGTGGCTATCCCTAAGACTCTTAAGATTACTGCCGAGAAGAATGTCATAAATATTTCCGGCGCGGACAAGGAAGAGGTTGGCCTTTTCGCGGCCAAACTCCGCGCGCTCAAAAAGCCGGAACCCTACAAGGGCAAGGGCATGCGCTACTCGACCGAGGTCATAAGAAGGAAACAGGGCAAGAAATCCGTATAGTTCGACAAGCTCACTACAAGTAATATGCAAAACGCACGCGACAGAAAAAGAAAAAAAATAAGATCGAAAATCTCGGGCTCCAATTCTCGCCCGCGTCTCTCGGTTTTTAAATCGAATACTGCCGTCTATGCTCAACTTATCGACGACGAAAAAGCCGTAACCCTGGCCGCCGCCAAGGGTGTGGATCCGACTAAGGTCGGCGCCGAGATTGCGAAGAAAGCCCAGACTAAGAAAATAAAAAAGGTCGTTTTCGACCGCGGCGGCTATATCTACACCGGCAAGGTGGCGAAACTTGCCGAAGCCGCGCGCAAGGCGGGACTGGATTTTTAAACCATGACCGAAGAAACCAACAAAATCGAAACTGTTCCGGCGACAACACCTCCGGCCGAGCCGAGGAAGCCAAGAGAAAGAGCCGAGAGAGGTAGGCGACCGTCACGCGCGCCGCGCCGACGCGATAGTGCGAGAACCAAGCCCGAGTTCGACCAGAAAATAATCAGCATGCGGCGCGTCGCCCGTGTCATGGCTGGGGGCAGGCGCTTTAACTTCTCGGTTTCCGTTGTCGCCGGGAATCGCAAGGGTATGGTCGGCGTCGGCCAGGGTAAGGCCGCCGATACGCCGCTTGCCATAGACAAGGCCTTTCGCGACGCCAGGAAAAATATGATTACGGTCAATACGACCAAGGGGATGTCCATTCCGCATGACGCCGAGGCAAAGTACGCCGCCTCACGCGTCAAAATCATGCCTGCCAAGGGCAAAGGTATTCTTGCCGGCTCTTCCGTCCGCACCGTTTTAGAGCTCGCGGGCCTGCGCGAAGTCGGGGCGAAACTTTTCTCAAGGTCGAAGAACACGACCAATAACGCCCGCGCCGCCATCAAAGCCCTCAAGATGCTTGAGGCGACGAAGATAAGAAATAAGTAACGCCATGCAGCTCCACAACCTTCAATCAAGGACAAAAAGAATACGCTCAAGACAAGTCGGTCGCGGCGGGCGCCGGGGCAAGACTGCCGGCCGCGGCACCAAGGGTCAGAACGCCCGTGCCGGCCGCAAGAAACGCCCGGAGATAAGAGATATAATTAAGCGTATCCCGAAGCTTCGTGGTCGGGGCAGGTCATCTCTCAAATCAAGGCAGGTTAAGCTCAAGGGTGCCGAGCTCAAGGCCCATCTCGCCAAGAAAAAAACACTAAAGACGACCCGCTCGAACGACCGAAGTCATTCGGTCGGGCGGGAGTCGGAGGAGAAATAAAATGTCGAAACTTGCCGAAAAGCTCAAACTAATTTTCGGAGATGAGTCGCTTCGAAAGCGAATTATTTTTATCTTGGCTATCTTGGCGCTCTCGCGTCTCTTCGCCATCATTCCCATCCCCGGCATTGATGCCGCCCGTCTCCAAAGCCTCCTTTCTTCAAGCGAATTCCTGAGTCTTTTGAATCTTTTCTCGGGCGGCGGACTTACGAACCTCTCGGTTGTGATGCTTGGTGTCGGTCCGTACATCACCGCTTCCATCATCATGCAACTTCTCACCGTTATGGTGCCGAAGCTTAAGGCGCTCTATCAGGAGGAAGGCGACGCGGGCCGCCGCCGATTCACCCAGTACTCGCGCCTCCTGACGGTGCCGCTCGCCGCGATTCAGGGTTACGCCTTTATCAAGCTTCTGCAGAGTCAGTCGATTCTCCCGCCCCTCCCGCTCGAGACCTTGCTCATAGATCTTGTAATCATCATAGCGGGCTCAATGCTTCTTATGTGGTTGGGTGAACTTATAACGGAGTTCGGCATAGGCAACGGAGTCTCTCTCATAATCTTTGCGGGCATCGTAGCGCAATTGCCGGCGATTCTCGGTCAGTTAACCTTTACCTTTAATCCGGCCGACTTGCCGCTATACCTTTTGGGTCTCGTAATTGCGCTCATAGTTATCTTTGGCGTGGTTTTTGTCACGGAGGCGGAGCGGCCCATTCCGATTACCTACGCCAAGCAGATCAGGGGCGGGCGCACCTATGGCGGTCTCTCCACCTACCTGCCCTTGCGTCTCAACCAAGCCGGTGTTATCCCGATAATTTTCGCGCTCTCGATTCTTATTTTCCCCCAGATGATCTTCCAGTTTCTCGGCGGCTCAAGTATCTCGGTTGTTGCGAGTGTCTCCGGCTTTTTCCTCTCGCTTCTCGCTAACACGTGGTTTTATGCCGCGGCGTACTTCGTGCTTGTCTTTTTCTTCACCTATTTCTACACCGCCGTGACCTTCGACCCGGACTCGGTCGCCACCAATCTTCAAAAATCTGGCGCCTTCGTCGCGGGAGTTCGCCCGGGTACCGCCACCGCTGACTACATCGGCAAGATTTTGACTCGCCTGACCTTAGTCGGCGCCCTTTTCCTTTCTTTCATCGCCGTTCTGCCGCTTATTATGCGCTCGCTTACCGGCATTCAGGCCCTAGCCATCGGCGGCACGGCGCTCCTCATCGTTGTCTCGGTTGTTTTGGACCTTATAAAGAAGATAAACGCGCAAGCTTCGGTGCGCGAGTACTAAAATGCTCCAGACGGTGATCTTCATCGGCCGTTCGGGTTCGGGGAAGGGGACCCAAGCCTCGCTCTTGATGAATAAAATAAAAGAGCGCGATACGACGCGCCAGATTCTTTATGTTGAAACGGGAGACCACTACAGGAGCTTTGTCAGAAGGGGCAACTTTTCCGCGCGACTGGCGAATGAAGTTTACGAAAAAGACGAGCTCGCCCCCGACTTCTTAGGCTGCTGGCTCTGGGGCGCCATGCTCATCGACGAGCTTGACGACGGAATGCACTTGGTCTTCGACGGCGCGGCGCGAACTCTTCTTGAAGCTCAAGTGCTCACTTCGGCGCTCAAATTTTATAAGCGCGAGAAGCCGATAGTCATCTATATCGACGTTTCCAACAAATGGTCCGACGATCGCCTGCTTGCTCGAGGTCGCGCCGACGACCGCTCCCTTTCGAAAATCAACAAACGCCTAAAATGGTTCGACGAACAAGTCGTCCCCGCCATAGAATACTTCAGACGAACCCCTTATTTCCGCCTTATCCAAGTCAGCGGCGAGCAGGCGATAGAGAAGGTCCACGCCGATATTATGAGAGAGTATGATAAGGCTTAAAACACCCGAAGAAATCGAGATTCTTCGGGAGGGAGGCAAGAGGCATGCCTTTATCCTCAAGGAGCTCTCGAGTAAAGTAAAACCTGGTATTCGAACGGGATTTCTCGAAGATGAAGCTCAGCGCCTTATTAGAGAAGGTGGTGATGAACCCGCCTTTCTCGGCTACAGGCCCGCGGGTGCTCGTCGAAAGTTCCCCGCCTCGCTCTGTGTTTCCATAAACGACGAGATAGTCCACGGCATCCCGAATGAGCAAGAACGGATTATTAAAGAGGGTGATATCGTCTCTCTCGACCTCGGCGTGGTGCACAAGGGACTCATTACCGATGCCGCCGTGACCGTCCCTGCGGGGAAAACCGACGAGACTTCAAAAAAACTTATTGAGACGACAAGAAAGGCGCTAGAGGCCGGGATTAAGGCGGCGAAGCTCGGTGGGACTATCGGCGACATTGGCGCCGCCATAAGCCGTGTCGCGGCACCATCCGGCTTTTCAATCGCCGAAGATCTCGTGGGGCACGGTGTCGGCTTTGAGGTGCACGAAGATCCGTACGTGCCGAACTTCGGCACCAAGGGCGAGGGGGAGAAATTGGTCGCGGGGATGGTCTTGGCCCTTGAGCCGATGCTCAACGTCGGCACATCAAAGATAAAAGTGCTCGAGGACGGCTACACTATTAAGACCCGTGACGGCTCGCGAAGCGCCCACTTCGAACACACTATTGCAATTACCGAAAAAGGCACCATAATAATTACCGAATGACGGCTAAACATCCGAAACACGAAAGAACTTTTGTCGCGATCAAGCCCGACGGCATTCAGCGAACACTTGTCGGCGAGATTATCCGCCGCCTTGAACGCGTTGGCCTGAAACTTGTCGCCCTTAAGATGCTTGTGGCGAAACCCGATCAGATCGAGAAGCACTACGAGCTCCTCGACGAGAAAATAAGAAAAAATTTGGTTAAATATATGACGAGTGGCCCACTCATCGCCATGGTCTGGCAGGGCGCGGGCTCGGTCGGGCTGACAAGAAAGCTTGTTGGCTCGACGGAACCTTTGACCTCGGATGTCGGCACTATTCGCGGCGACCTCGTGCTCGACTCTTACTCCGTTTCCGATGCTGACGGACGCGCGGTGAGGAACTTAATCCACGCTTCCGGCAATAAAGAGGAAGCCGAGAAGGAAATCGCGCTCTGGTTTAGCCCTCAAGAGCTTGTAAACTACCGACTTATCTCGGAGGAGATACTTTACGACGTTAATTTGGACGGTATTTTGGAATAATCGGAATCCCATTTGCAATCCTTCGAGTCACTCATGCTATAATAGGGGCAGGGTTATTTGAGGTATTATCTAGCTAAAACATTTTAAGGGAGTCTTAATCATCTCACTCCTTGGAGTCGAGATCGCGGGCACCCACCTAGTCTTTAAACTAGGGTATACCAAAATAACCCTACAAAAGCTCTCCGTTTTCTCGGAGATTTTTTGTTTCAAGCCCGCCGCAAGGTCAAAATCATTTTGTGAAAGCAAATTTCCTCCCGCATTTCACCCTAGGTTCGTTCGGAGCGCTCGGTCTCTTGCACTTTGCGGCGGAGTCTTTTTATTTTTACTGGACGCTATTCTGGTTTGATATCTTAATGCACTTTCTCGGTGGAATCTCGGTCGGATTGGCAACCTTCTGGCTCATCTCGCATCTAAAACTTTTCCAAAATAAAGAAGCGCCACAACTCAGTCTATTTTTTTTGGCCCTGCTCGCGACACTAGTCGTCTCGTTCTTCTGGGAAGTGCTCGAGCATCTCACGGGCACGGCGAAAGCCGTTGAAGGGTATTTTCTCGACACAACGATAGATACGAGCACCGCTCTTTTGGGCGCCGCATTTATTTCAATCCTTGTTTCCAGGAGATTTACTTGAGACCGGCGAGCAGATTTTTGAAAACTTCGGGATTTTTTTGCGCTATTTCGGCCAGCACTTTTCTATCAAGCGTGATTTTGTTCTTCTTTAAAAGGGGGATGAATTTCGAATAGGAGAAACCGTTCTCGCGGAGGACCGCCGAGAGGCGGACATTCCAGAGTCGGCGGAAGTCACCCTTCTTGTCGCGTCTATGGGCGAAGGCGTAGGCACCGGCGTGGACGATGGCTTCGTTGGCCTGGCGTTCTTTTTTGGATCGGCCGAAGCGATAGCCCTTAACCTTGGCTAAAATATTTCGTCTGGTCTTTAAGGCATTAACACCTTTCTTAACTCTGGTCATATTACTTGTAGTGAGTTTATCGAACTATAGATTAACTAAGTAGCGGCTTCTGAGCTTCTTGGACATGTGGAACTCCATGCCGCGCTTTTTGGCCGATCGACTTCTTCGGCGTTCCTTGGCGTTGAAGTGGTTCTGGCCCGCCTTGCGCGACAAAATCTTGCCTCGCTTCGAGACCTTTAACCGCTTGGTATAAGACTTATTTGTCTTCATGGCCATATTAAGTTCTACATTCTACCCGAAATCGGTCTTCTGTCCACTAGGCCCGCTCAATCATGATAGTAAGTCCTTTCGGGCTCTTTTTGACCTCTTCGGCAATCTTGTAATCGACCGAGACGAATTTAAGCATGCGCTCCAGGCGCTCGGAAAGGAACTTTTCGTCCAGGTACTTGGCGCGGCCCGGCAGGAAGAGGTTAACTCTCACACGGTGCCCAAGGGCGAGCCACTCGCTCGTCTTTTTGGCCTTGAGCTCAAGGTCGTGGTTCCCCGTCGCGACTTTCACCTGGATTGTTTTGACCTCGGCCGAATGGGCGCGCTTGGTGTGTTTCCCCTTCTTGTTCTCTTCGTAAAGGAAGCGCCCGATGTTGGCAATTTTTGCGACTGGCGGCACGGCGTTCGGAGAAATTTCGATGAGATCAAGACCTGCGACCTCAGCCTTCTTTAACGCCTCACCGAGAGTGAGGATGCCAAGATTTTCTCCTTTTGGTCCAATAACGCGAAGTTCGGCTACTCTTATTTGCTGATTGATACGAGGCTGTTGCAATGTCTTTGTAATCTTAATTATACACCACTCTCGGACCCTGTGCCAGCCGTCGCTTGCTATAATAAAGACATGGAATACAAGCACAATCCGCCGACCCTCGCCGAGCTCCGCTCGGGGAGGGGACCAATCCGCCAGCCGCACATGGAGGCTCGGCAGAGCTTCTCGCCGCTTGAGAAATTCGCGCTCAAGATGACTCGTGCCGTCGGCTCTATGGGCTTCTTTTTCATCCTCACCTTTTGGACCCTTGTTTGGGTAGCGTGGAACATCTGGGCACCCTTTGAGTTTCGCTTTGACCCAGCGCCCGCCTTTTTCATCTGGCTTTTCGTCTCGAATATTCTCCAGCTCATCCTTCTGCCGCTCATCATGGTCGGGCAAAATTTGGAAGGGAAATACGCGGAACGCCGAGCCCAAGCCGACTTCGAAATAAATAAAAAGGCCGAGCACGAGATAGAGGTCATTATCGCCCACTTGGAGAATCAGAACGAACTTCTTCTCGAGCTCGCGAGAAAACTCGACAAAAAATAGACATTATACGGGTCTCGTGCTAGAATACCTCCAGTGGGCGGACGTGAGTTCATCGACCCTTCACCCCGGTTCGTTAGTTTGGTCGCCATGGCCAAACCCTCGGTTTGGTTAGACCAAATTCTCGGGGCTCACGTCCCGCCCACGCCACTCCACCCCGATGTTACATCGGGGTTTTTCTTTTCTGCCAACGCAGACGGGCAAATAAAAAACCACGCCGAGAATGGAGATGCAAACTCTGGCGTGGTGGGGCAAACATCTGGTCACCCCTCAGGCAGGCGTGGCCAAAAGGAGTAAGGCCAGGCGCCTGCCGATGACCAGGACCCAGGTAAGGACGAGGCAGCCGGAAAAAATCGGAGAAGGCGGTAAGCCGTCTCCGTTCCACCAAGTGACCAACTTTCCGATCGCAAGGATCGCGAGGAAACCGACGAAAATTTCGAAAATGAAGACGGCGAGGAAGGGCGGGAACATGGCACTCTCCTTCAAAGAGCCGTTCCTAGCCAAACCTTACCACAAAAATAAAAAGAAAACTGCCTACCCCCGACGGGGAGTAGGCAGGTTGTCATAGTGTCCGTGGCTCTTGATGTGGGCTTCGAGGTCTCCACGGAAGTACTTACCACATCCGTGACACATGTCGACGCAACAGGGTTCTGCGTGGTTCATCTCCTTGCCCTTATGGCAGTCACAGAAACACTCTGACCATTTAGGGATTTCCAAGTTTTTCAATTGTTTCTCCTCCTTTGGTCTGGTGCCAGCCTACTCTCCGCTTTAGAAAAAATCAAATAAAAAATAAACCCCGCTTGGTTAGAGCGGGGTTCTCGAGTGTAGCCCGCAGACTAAAACTCCTTAGGGATTTCGATGATGTACTTCAGGTTGGTCTCAACATTCTTTTCCTCGGTAGAAAAGAGGAGTCGACCATCCTGGGCTTTTGTGATGGATACTGGGACGACGTCCTCGTACACGTCAGCGTACATTTCGTTGTCGCCGTAGAGATACACAGTTGCCAGTTTACTCATTTGGCACCTCCTTTCGCCATAATATCACATATTAATACTATTGTCAAGTCGAAATATAAAGATAAACCCCCATCTTGCGATGGGGGCGAGGATTGGTCGAGGGGTCAGATCTCCTCGGTGCCTTTCTTGATCTTGGCGCGGCTCTCGATGAGGCCGCTCTTGGAAACGAGCCCGGTCTTCGAGACGAGGCCCGTCTTCTCGATGATCTTGGCCGGATCCTTGAAGATGTACTTCACAGCCTTCTCCTTCTCTTTCGCCACCAACTGCCAGGCATGGCCATGGTGACCTCCTTCCGTGTGTCCACAGTAATTGTAACTCGTGTTACCGAAAAATCAAACGACAATCCACGTCGAGGTCTCGACCGATATTTTTCTTATGAGAAAATTAATCGTAATGAATCCCGTTAGAAATCAG
>JBASCT010000012.1:0-17600 GCA_049651785.1 Minisyncoccia bacterium | reverse complement strand
AGGTAATCCTTCAAAATAGATAGGAATTTCGAGAGCGTCGTCGTACTCGGGGAGTCCCGAGGGGTTGTCTTTCCTTAAAATAAGCGAGCCGCGGTTACTCCAGGTCTCGGGGTCAATTGTGAATTCAACCTTCGCCTCAAACGGCACGAAGTCTGTTGTCATCCACTCGCTCTTTGCCGTAGCGTAGCTCTCGGCAATGATTCGCCCGTCCCAGTCGACCAGAACCACGGGGAAACTCGCTTCGAAAAACCAGTTACCTCTCGCCTCCCCGCGGATAACAAGCGGGCTTCTAACAGTCTCATTCGGACGTGGCGACTCAATGCGAATAAGGTCGGATTTCTCGAGTTCGTTACCGATAAATTCGGTGAAAGTTGTTTCCCCGTGCCGGCACTGCCGAGGATAACTCTCCATAATGGGATTCCCCGCCGCGGCACATTCTTCAAAATTTGTTACTATCGCTACCTCCCGATTACCAAACCACCAACTACCTAAGGCCACTGCCAAGACAAGAGCCGTGATAATAAATATCTTTTTCATTTAAGGTATGGCCAGAATATTAATACACCCACTACCGCCGCAAAAACCGAGGCGATAAGCACCGCCCCCGCCGCCACATCTTTCGTATCTTTTGCCCGCGGGTGCTCCTCGGGCGAAGTAAGGTCCATGTCTATTTCTATCGCCGTATTGAAGGCCTCCGCCGAGAGCACCAACCCCGCTGAGAGCATAATAAGCGCCCACTCGAGGTTCGTGATGTCGAAATATACGCCGAAAATGATTACTCCCAAGAGGATAAGAAGCTCCACCCAAGCGTTTTGCGTCGTCTTGATAAAAAGCGCTAAACCGCGACTGGCGTGAACAAAGCTCTTGGCACGCTTGTAAAGCGAAAACTTTTCCATATCGATGATTATAGCCGAAATGCGGTTATAACTTAAGTTATTAAAGGGTAAAAAAGAACCCCCGACTTCTGTCGGGGGTTTTGCATTCGGGCGGACTTCAGAGACCCGTCTTGCCGCCACCTCTCGGTTCGTGAAAGTAGGCGTAAGCGAGTTCTCCCTTATCGAAACCTGCCGCAAGGTACTTGTAACGAATCTTGCCGTGGAGACCGCCGGTATTCCATGAATCGATGTAGATGTCGATCTTCCCGTACCGAACAGCATCAGTGGCGTGACAAATGATGTCCCTGCTGAAATACAGTTGGAGAAACTTCATCACTTCTGCCGGAACATCAAGTTCTCCGTTCTCCTTCCTGTAGGTCCAGAGTACTCTCACCAACTGCAGAGGACAGTGCTGATCAACTGTTTCGTCCCTGAGCTTCGTGAGCCAGGACCCGATGGCGGGACCTAAGAAGATCCGCCACAAGATGAAGAGAACACTCACTGTCAAAATGGCGAACATGACATTTTGGAACGTAAACATGAACCCTCCTAAAGAAATAGTCTGGGGCTAAATTACAATTCTATACGCTCTTTGTCAATAGCCGATAAATTCTTCCGAGCGAATGTCGTCGTTTGAAACACCTATCGTATTTAAGAGTCCCCTCATGCTAGAGAGCATTCCTAAGGGTCCCGCGATGTAAAAAAGCGGATTTGAATCGTCCGAGACGAATCTCTTAATCTTCTCGGCGCTGATATAGCCCGTCTCGCCCTGCCACTTTTCTTTGGATTTTTCCGGCTGTGTTATCGTGGGGACGAAAGTAAAGTTTTTATTATTTTTCGCTAGACTCTTGAGCTCTTCGAGAAACGGCGCGTCCTCGGATCGTCTATTGGAATAGAAAAGAACGATTCGGTGCGGCAATTTTCGCTCCGTAGCATCTTTAATCATCGAGAAAAAGGGTGTGATACCGATACCGCCCGCAAGGAATACTGCCGTTCTTTTCGCATTCTCGTGGAGGAAGAAGTCCCCGAACGGTCCCTCCATCTCTACGCCCTCCCCTACCTTCATATTCTTGAGCACTCGTTTGAAAGCGGTGTCGCGCAAGCGCGTTGCAACAGTTAAATCTTTTTCATGCGGGGCACTCGCGAAGGAGAAAGTGCGTTTATTCCCCTCTTCGTCCGTCTCCTTAGGGTTTATGAGAAAGAAATCACAATTCTGTCCCGCCCTGTATTCGAAGCCTTTCGGCTTCTCGAATCTGAAGAGCATCGTGCCTTCGGCAACCGTCTTTGAGTCTAGAAATTTGACCAACATTAAACAAAACTAGAAAACTCTTTCGTTATTCGCCTTCCAGCGGCGGAAGAGATGATACGCCACGACAAGGTAGAGCACCCCAGCGGCCATAAACACAATTTTGCTCGAGGCGATTCTCATGCCGATATTCCCAAGAATCGGTACGAGTCCGAGGTTGATACCTGTGACTCCCATAACAAGAAAGGCATAGAGGTCGAGCTTTTCCTTCGCGCCGAAAAGCATTCTGGTCTGGTACCAGCGATAGAGAAGATAGAGCGCCGCAATGCCGGAGACGAGCCAGAAAACATTAAGAATACCGTAAGCCGTCGGCAAGATGACGGTAAGAAGCGGTTTACCGCCGATGATAAGAGCGACAGCTCCGAGGACCAAGCGTGCTTCCGACCAGAGAAACGCGTATTTTTCCAATCTTTCAGGCGTCGTGTGTTCTTGTAGACTCATATTTATTGGTTAATCTCTGTAAATTTGACTCCCGCGGGCAGAGCGAAGACCGACGCATCGGCGGCCCACGCATCACAGTCGTAGTCGCCGACGTCGTCGGCGTTGAATGAATATTCACCAGACGGCGGTGCGGTGCTGTCGGCCGGCGCATTCTCAACCACTTTCGCCTTGAAGCCCATGTTGGGAGCAAAAGAGGTCCACGAGTAGGCGTAGCCGTCGCGGACAATGACATAAGAAGTAATACTTAGCCCTTCCGCCTGCGTGACGTACTCGCCCTTAATTTTACCGCCGTCGATATAAGCAGTACCGCTCGTCGTTGTGCCGTCAACGGCCTGCTCAATATCGCACTTATAGGAACCGCCCTGCCTGACAAAGTCGCCGAACGACATCTTCCTATCGCTCGACTCTTCTACCTCGCTCGCGCTTCCGTTCGAGTCGTCGCTTGAGATATCGTCCGACTTTATAAAGAAATATCCGCCGACAAACACCACTATTAATCCGAGAATTATCCATTGTATTTTTGTCATAAACCTAATTATCCCACCGAGATAATTTCTTTGCAAAGAGCTCCTGACCTCTGTTAGACTCGCCTCTAGACTCTTAAACTTTGCTCTTTTCAACACGAATCACGGAAGTTCTCGTTCGAGAGTTGGGAAACGGATGTCTGCTGGGGCTGGCTCAAGCTCTTTGGGTGACTCCGACTCGCTCGGGTCAAGTGGGTTTATCGCAAACCCGATCTCGATCAGAGGTACACGAATACTCTCAAGGATGAGGCCGTCGAAGCCTTCGTGCACTATCTTCCTCACATCAAAAGGAAGTTCCGTGCCAAGATACGCCCGGCGCTTGAACGCCTGAGGAGGCTCGGTGAAAATCGAGGGCTCTCAATCCAAGCAGAGTTCGACGAGCTCTGCAAGAGGGCCCGCTCGCCTTCGGCGCTCAAAACAATCCTTCGGTATTGGATTGAGCGCGCAAGGTCAATCAACAACGAGAAATTGCGCGACTTCTGCGATTGGCTTATCATGATTCGTGTTCCCTCCCAGGCCTAAGGTTCCTTCCCCTGAGACCTTGGGCCCACCTCGCCCCGACACTCGTGTCGGGGCGCTTTTTTATAAAAGAAAACCGCACGAATTATTGTTTCGTGCGGTCACCAAAAAGATCTTCGAGTCGGTCAGCGAGGGCAAACACTTCCTCAGGTGAGAGTCCGAGCTTGGCGTACTCCTCATAGGCATCCTCAGGGGAAATTTTGTCATCAACTTCCGCCTGACAAATGCAGTTGAAGACGAGAAGCTGAGCCTGTTTAAGTTCGTTTTTCCTCAGAAGCCAGCCGAGAAGAATGATGTCCTCGTCTTTTTCGCAGTACTTCTCGCCAAGTTCGACAAGGGCCTCTTTTGTCGGCTCTTTCATTAACCACCTCCTTCGGGGAAAAGGATATATTCCCTGAAAGCAACGCCGACGAGGAATATGACGATACAAATTGCCGCGATAAGCGACCAGTACGCCCCGCTGCTCAAGCTATCGACCCAACTCCAGAGCTGAAAACGTTCTTCCTTTTCCGGCTCAGCCTGCATATCTCACCTCCTTCGCCCTTAGGGCTTTGTCCTCGGGTTATCTTATTTAAAATCGGAGAAAATGCAAACAAAAAAACCGCCCGAGTGTTCCGGGCGGTTAATAAAATGGACGCGTAGCATTCTGTCTTATGCGGCAAGCCTCGTCGAGTGAGAAACCAAGAGTCTTGTAATCGCGTAAGGCATCTTCGTCATCAACTATACCCCGAGCAAGGGCAGAGTCTATGGCATAGAGAAGGCAGACGCGCACGGTGGTAAAAGCCTTGCGCTTTTTGAGCAGTAACTTAGCGGAGCCTTGTAACTCCGGACTAAGATACTTGGATGCAAGGAGCAAAAGAAAGTCTTCGTCTTCCATACCTCACCCCTCCCACGGCAAAGTGGCTGCCACTTCCTTGTTCCTCGGATTGGCGGGGCACTTCCGAGTGGGTCAAGATTGGGCCTGTTGTCAGGTCTGCCGTGGCCGATTCGCCCGACCCAGCATCCGCAGTGATACTGACAGTCGTAGTTGTTAGGCCACGCGCTGTAGTCGTGGCCGCCTTCTTCGACATGAAGCACCTTGTGTTCCATGCAATCTCCTTTAAGGTTCGAGTCTGAAACTTATATTAGCCACCAAGAGAGGAAAAGCAAATAAAAAGAAAAGTCCGACGGTTAAGCCGGACTCTCGAAATGCTGTGGTGTTCATGTATTGTTCACCACTAGTTTTAGTTTTGACTTCGGGTTCTTGTGGCACTTGTCATAGGGGTTGGTAAAGGCATCTGGCGCCTTATACGAGTCGCCACAGACAGAACATCCGCACCCAAACTGGCAAAATCCGTCATTATCCTTGTAGTAGTGCCCTCCCTTCTTTTCACTCAAGGGTTCTTGAAGCGAAGGTTCTTTTTTCTGCATAACTACCTCCTTTCACTATTATAACACAATATTGTAAAAAGAAAAGACCGACACCTTAATTAACGAATGCCGGTATCACAAGAAATAATTACATTTTCCACTCTTTCGGGGAGAACGGTGACCAAAACATCATTACAGACCTTGGATATGCCGTCGTTAACCGCATTTACCGTGTAATCCCCTGGTGAAAGGTTGATTAGAAACTTACCGTCCTTGCCACTTTTTATAGATGCGAAAACTTTCTCCGAAGAAGCGCGACGCACGACAACTTCCGTCTCATACGGAGCGTCTGGACACTCTTCTCCGACACGCACGACAGGACACATAGGTCCGCGCAAAACCGTTCCCTCTATGCCGGATTGATATGGCAAGATTCCTTGCCCACCTCCACTAACACTCGGGCACTCGGCAAATTCGCATCTAGACCCAGTCCGACTGACGTATGAACCGTCAGGGCAAAGCTTTGCCTCCTGTGTGCAAAAGACTTGCTCCTCGCTCTCTCTACCAGAAGAGACTACCAAGGTACCCAGACCAGCAAGCGCGAAAAGTATGATGCTTCCAAAAATAATCTTTTTATCTATTTTCAAAATAATTAAATTTACAGAAGTGTCTGCCTACGTAGTGGTGGTTTTTTAATTAATAAACGCGAACTCGAGCCCGAGGTAGTACGGCCACAGGGCGATGGCGAGCACTCCTTTCCAGAAAGCTAGGTGCAAGAAGCCGATGGTAAAGAGCCACCCGATAAGCCATATCCCTCCGGTAAACACATGATTCTCTATCCTTATCTTTTGCATACTTTTATTTTACACGAAAAAAGAGAAGACCGACAATATATTTGACACCTATGTTTTTATCTGCTATACTACATAAGTGGTTCTTTGGGCTGCGCCTGGCGCTCGAAACCTGTTAGGTCTGGCTTGCAGACCGAGCTCTGATTTAACAGAGTTCCTCGATGACGTCACACGTAGAGGGGTGACAGTCCGAGATAGCGCTTGTTGACGCGCTCGAGACCACACTGGGCCCCGGGAGTAAACTCCCCGGGCCCTTTTTTATAAATTATCCCTTAGAACCTCTGGGGTCAGCACTCTTGGGGAAAGTGCGCTCCTCCTGATACCTGCCATTCTTTTTCTGCACCTTGACCGAACCGCCGAGCTTCCCCACCGCTCTTTTTAGAACTCCGCCATTTAGCGCCTTCTCTTTCATAGAAAAGCTCTTCACGAGCTTGTGCGTCTTGTCGTGCTTCAAGGTCCAGACTCCCCTTTTCTCACTAAACTCCAATGTGTATTTTGGTAGGGTCATGGGGTTATTTTAACAATATCTATCTCGTCCCCAACCCTATCATACGGCCTGATTCCCTCTCCGATAAGTTCAGGCACTTCGTGGTAAATTATCTTATCCACCAATTTTTTCTGAAGGAGATAGTTATTTAGAGTCGGACCGCTAGTCACTACAATATTTAAATCGGAGCTTATCGCATCTTCGGGAGTGTGCTCCACCTGAAAACCCTGTTTGGGGTGAAAGTTTTTATCTCTCGTAACAACAACTTTTCTGACTGGCAAATCCTCAAATTGTTTCCTCAGCTCTTCTTCATAATTCTGTATTGCATCATATGTCTTCCTGCCCATGAGTACACAGTCATATTCCCGAAGAACCCTAAGCGTGTGAGGCCAATAAGAGTCAGGGATAAAATCTTCACTCCCCTCTTTGCGAGCGATATAACCATCCTTTGAAACAACATTATAGAGTGTAACCATTCGTGTGTTTTGGTAGGGTTATGTGTGTTTTATATTGGTCTTAATGGAATTTTATATGTACCAAAAATACCGAAGTCAAACCAAGTAACACATTGTCTGCCTTCTGGGTAATCATAGCAGTTGTCTTTCCTTTCTATGTCCAACGCCACTTGAGTTAGTATCCCCAACATAGATAATAATATTGCAAATATCGAAATAGTTTTAGCTAATTTGTTTTCTTTTTTAGTTGTTTTAAAATCTTCCTCCGTTATCTCTTTTAGTTTACCAACTTCATTAATTAATTTGGCGATTTGGGTGTTGTTTGTGTCTTGCTGAATTCTATGAATTGCTTGGGTAACCTGCTCATACACTTCGCCGCCTGGAATAGAGCTACGTTGCGTGTCGATGAGCTCCTCATAACTTCGATCTTTAATATATTTTCTATAGATGTCATCCATACCAATTGCGAAACTTTGACTCAAGTTGCGCCCCTATACTAGCTCTTTTTGGGTAAGAAAAACAGCTTTGATAAGAAAAGGCCGCCAGTTTACACTGACGGCCTCTCCGGAAAACGAGGAAACGGTTCTTGTTCTGCCCAATGCCGCTTTAAGGCGGGAGGAGCAATTATCCGTTTAGGAGCTTGCGCTCACCAGGATTTTCCGGGGTTGAGGAGTTGTTGTCTCTTAATTATTTGAACGCTTCGTCAACGAGCTCGCGAGTGATGAGTTCCATGAACTCCTTGGCTTCACTGGGCTCGATTCCGACGAGCTTCGCCTCGGAGCTGAATTGGCGCTTCACATCCTTCAGGTGAATACCACCGGTCCGAAGCCTTTCCTTCAGGAAAAGAATTGCGATCTCTCCCTTGCGTTCATTCGACATCGTCATACTAACCTCCTGTGAAAGAACAAGCAACACGCTTGTCCGCTGTTATCCTATCATACTTTGGTCAATTTGTCAATCGACCCTACTTCACAAACTTCAGGTTCTTGACGGTGGCGCCGCGTTCAGTCATTTGAGCTTGGACGAACACTTTTGTCGCTTCTTTGAATTCGGCAGGCTTACAGGCTGCTTTCTTGCCGTCGAGAGCGGTGCACTCGCTTTTCGCGTCAAAGAAGAGCGGGGCAACGTGTCCCTTCTGGCCATTTTCTTCGAAGACTAGATGCCAGTTTTTCGGATCATATGGTTTCGGTACCGAGGCCTTTAGGAGGAAGCCCTCTTTTTCAAAGCTGAACTCGCCTTGAGGCGGAGGAATATCGCCTTTTGAACATTCAATCGTATCTATGTACCAGCCGCCATCCTTTTTAGCCAGTGTTACAATCGCGGCCTCGGTCGCATTCTTTTCTCTCGCCATGACGAGAAGTTGCGCTTTGTCGGCTTCTTCAAATACTCTCGAGGTGTTTATCTTTTCAGGAGTCTTCGTCTGGCAGAGGACGGGGTCGGGAGAGGCGTTCGCGGTGCTCTCCGTCGCCAAGCGCTCTTTCAGTGCTTTACCCAAGAGCGGTGACTTGAGAAGTTCTGCCCTACTGGGCTCTGCGGCGCCCGGCTCTTTAACGGCCTTCAGCCATTGGTCATAAAAAGTGCCAACGGTATCGACGGCATCAAGGTTTGAGGCCTGCTCGCCGCCCGAACCGCCCTCTCCGTCTCTAGTGAAGAACCAAATAAGCCCGCCCAAGGCTACTAAAACCACGACGATTATGATTATTTTCTTTTTATCCATTCCGTTAGAAGTTGGTGCTTATAACGCCCAATATAATAAAGGTATCACTTTTCAATATTTTTGCACTTCTAACGGGATCCATGTATTTCCTTTAAGGATACCATAAATGGTAAATGAGGTAAAATTTTGCTAAATTGTCTTTGTATTGCGTATTGCGGGATCGTCTAATGGTAGGACATCGCCCTTTGGAGGCGAGTATCTTGGTTCGAGTCCAAGTCCCGCAGCCAAGAAACAGGCTGGGGTGTGGATTGTTGTTGAGACGTTTCTACTGAACCTCAAATTTCATCATCATCCCGGCTTCCATATGCTCTGGAATGTGGCAGTGGGCAAGCCATGTGCCTGGATTCGACGTATCCAGCACGATATCGGCGTACTCTCCGGCCGGTATCGTAAACGTATCTTCCCAAGCGAGATTGGTCTGTGCGATGCCGTTTTTGTTTATCACCAAAAACCGCTGGCCGTGGAAGTGAATGGGGTGCTGCATCGGGTGCATGGATTTCGCGTCGTTCGTGATGCGAATTTTTACCGGAATCCCGCGGGCGAACTTCCAGTTAATATCCATGTTCTTTTTTCCGGTCGCTTCGTCGATCATATTCCATTTTACATTCTCTGCGGTGGACATGCTGTTCATCATTGCGGAGTCGCCCTCTTCCCACTCTATGCCGCCTTCCGGCAGACTGCTCGCGGCCGCCGGCATATTTTCCATACCTGCCATTCCTCCCATACCGCTCATGGCGCCGCCCACCATGTTCTGCATCTCGGCAGACATTTCAAGGGAGAGGCTTAGTCGCTTGTCCGGCTCGCGCGCAAAGTAAGGACGCAAGAGGTCCATGCTTCTCATTACTTCTTTGCGTGTCTTGAGCGTAGAAAACAGCACTGGGTTTGCGGAGGAGACAGGCTCTGCGGACACAGTGACCTTACCGAGAGTATATGACTTGTCGGGTGTTTTACTCTCGAGCGCGTAGGTCCCAGCTTTGTCAAAGAATACCTCGACTACTGCGCGCTCTGAGGGTCCTATGAACACGGCGTCTGTCCACTGATCTTTTTCATACCCGCCACTGTCGTTTCC
The DNA here is from genome assembly GCA_049651785.1 of Minisyncoccia bacterium. Taxonomy (GTDB): domain Bacteria; phylum Patescibacteriota; class Minisyncoccia; order Phycocordibacterales; family Zambryskibacteraceae; genus UBA5004. The sequence goes on along the minus strand of JBASCT010000012.1, from coordinate 8,006 downwards.
GACAAGCTTCATTCGCGTGCCATTGATCGCAAAATTGAACGGACGAGCGTTCGCGGCGTTGGTGGCATAGAAGCGGACTACCTCGCCTTTTTTGACCTGCAGGGAGTAGTTCGTTTCTCCATTTATGAGCATGACATTACCGAAGCGGCCCATGAGCGTGCGATTCACCATCTTGGTATCGAAGGGCGCGAGCGCGCCGTTTTCGATGAGCACGTCGTCAAGGAAGAGCGCGACCTCGCGATCGACCGGCGACCAGTAGGATGGGTCTTTGGGCGTGACCAGATAATTGCCATACAGACCGGACTCCTGTGCGTAATCCTCGCGTACGTGCGGGTGGTACCAGAACATACCGGTGTCATCGAAGCGTATCTTATAGGTGAATGACCCTCCAACCGGGACCTCTTGCTGCGTCACGTCGGGCACGCCGTCAAACTGATTCTGGAGCCGCACGCCGTGCGAGTGGAGGGTGGTTGGCACGTCGGTCTCGTTCTTGAAATTTATCGTGATCTCTGCTCCTTGCGGGACCTTGATAAGCGGCCCCGGGATGGAGCCATTGTATGCAAGCATCTTTACCTCCGCATTACCGATGCGCTTTTTGACCACTGACGCCGTAAGATCGTATGAGTCGCCATTTTTAAGTTCAACAGTTTCCGACACCTCGGCCTCCGTAAGACCAGAGATATCTGTCGAGAAGGTACCGATCATCACTTTGCTATCAGTACCGGTCTGTTGCAGAGCGACTATTCCGCCGATAACGATTACGACTACGATAACACCCAAGATTAGTTTATTTTTCATATGATTTAATTATTTAATTTATAATTTTTGGCATCAAAGAATAAGGCCAGTGCCATAAAGAGGAATGCCAACTCCTCAAGAATTTCCAATGGCTTACTCGTCGCGATCAATACCACTGCAATCCAAATGATTGCCCAGCCTAAAATGAATTGCCGCCATTTCCTACTGAAAAGAATAAGAAGTGTCATCAAGCCGTCATTCACGGCAATAATTATCAGTGAGATTCCAGAGGGGATGAGAACTCCAACAAAAGAACTCTCTATAATTTCAATGAATTCTTCAGGATTGAATATCGCCGTAAGCGAGTTGGCTAGAAATACCGCCGCAAGACCTATTTGTATGAGTAGAATTGATCTATTCTTCATAAATATTTATTGATTAAGTTGTTAAATCTTTCTCCGCTCTCTTCAGTAATACGGCATTCACCGCAACGATGATTGAAGACACGCTCATAAGGAGGGCGGCAAATTCAGGTCGAAGCGAAATACCGTACGCAGGATAAAGGACGCCTGCGGCAACCGGAATAGCTAAGATGTTGTATATCGAAGCCCAGAAAAGATTTTGCTTCATTTTTCTCACTGTCGCCTTTGAAAGCCTGATGGCCCGAAGCACATCCGCCGGATCAGATTTCATCAGAACGACTTTTGCTGTTTCGATTGCCACGTCGGTCCCAGCTCCAATAGCAATTCCAATATTTGCTGTCGCGAGCGCCGGAGCGTCATTGACACCGTCGCCGACCATTGCTACAAACTTACCCTCATCCTGCAACTTCTTTACATAACTTGCCTTATCCTCAGGCATGACATCGGCAAAGACTCTTTTAATGCCGATTTTTTTGGCGACAATCTGCGCAGTTCTTTCATTGTCACCAGTGATCATGGCTGTTTCGATACCAAGCTCATTCATCCGGTCAACCGCTTGCTTTGCATTATCCTTGATCGGGTCTGCCGCGCCGACAATCGCAGCAAGCTTTCCATCCACTGCTAAAAGCATGATAGTATTGCCTTCTTCCTGAAAAGAATTAATTTTATCTTCAAGCGCCTGGGTATCAATGTTGTTATTTACCATAAGCTTCTTTGTTCCGATAAGCACCTTCCTCCCATCTACTGTAGCCATGACACCAAGTCCCGAAAGATTCTGAAACTGTTCAACTTTTTCCGGCAGCAGAAGTTTCCTTTGCGTAATTTCTTGCAATACCGCGCCGGCAAGCGGATGAGAAGATTTTGCTTCAGCCGCCGCAATAAGCTGTAGTGCCAAACTCTCATCGAATCCTCCCACCGTAGCGATACGAGTAATCTTAGGCTTGCCTTCAGTCAAAGTGCCGGTTTTGTCCATGACCACAGCCTGAATTTTTGATGTTTCTTCAAGGGTTGCGGCATCTTTAATGAGGATATTGTGTTTGGCTCCGAGCCCTGTCCCAACCGCAACTGCAGTCGGGGTTGCAAGTCCGAGTGCATCAGGGCATGCGATAACGATAGTAGAAATAGCAAATGTCAGTGCAAAAATAAACGTCTGACCTAAGACTAAGTACCAGACACCAAAGGTAAGCAGTCCGCCGCCTACAGCGACCAACACTAAATATTTTGCAAATCGGTCAGCGAGTTTCTGTCCAGGAGCCTTCGAGTTTTGAGCGGTCTCTACCATTTTTACAATCTGTGCGAGCACGGTATCTTGTCCGACTTTAGTCGCTTTAAACGTAACTGATCCTGACTGATTTATAGAACCACCAATCACTTTATCTCCCGCCTTTCGTTCTACGGGAACAGACTCACCAGTAACAAGGGATTCGTCTATAGATGTTTCACCGGAAATTATTTCGCCGTCTACCGGCACTTTGTCTCCGGGTTTTAATACGATGATGTCACCGAGCACGACATCTGCCGTGGAGAGCAGTACTTCTTTCCCATCTCTCATAACTCGAGCCTGAGGCGGCACAAGATTAAACAATGCTTGGAGCGCATCGGTGGTCCCTCTACGTGACTTCATCTCCATCCAGTGACCAAAAAGTACAAAGGTAACAAGGAGTGCCGCCGCTTCATAAAAAGAATCACTTGAACCGAGAAACGTTAAATAAACGCTGAACGCATATGCCGCGGTAATACCCACAGCAATGAGCACTGCCATATTGAGTGTTTTGGCTTGTAGCGCTTTATATGTCGAATAGAGAAAAATCCAGCCGGAATAGAAGAACACCGGCGTCGTCAGGATAAACAAGAGCCATGGTACGGGAATCGGTGAAGGCAGGTTAAGTCCAAGGATTTTCTCGCCAAGAGGAGAATATAAAATGATGGGGACACTGAGAATGAGCGATACAAAAAACTTATTGCGAATATCAATTTCCATGAGCTTAGCCATCTCTCTTCCGGCAAGGCCCCCATGTTCCATGCCCATACTCATAGTCATACTCATTTTTAATTTCTGCCAAAAACCCATTTTTGATGGATCACCCATCACATGTCCAGCGTGAGCATCGTGCTTTTCCATCGCATTGCTCTTAACAAGTCTCATACCACACTTCGGGCATGAGCCAGACTTGTCTTGTTGCACCTCTGGATGCATCGGGCAGGTATAAACTGCTCCCTCTTTTTCTTGCATCGAACTGTGATTATGATGATTCATAGTATTTTTATTTAAGTTGCCAAGTAAAACTTCTAACAATGCCACCAATATTAGAAATTTTTAACTCCACAGATTCTGGGGTGGGTATTATTTGATTAAATGTGAGAACCCCCTCTCTGTGGTGTCCCCCAACCGATCCCTCCCAATTAATCGGTTTATATTCTTTTCCCCGATTATCGATGAGAACGGCGAACTTTGTTAGGTCTTGATCCAATTCGACCGAGTGGGTATCCATAACAATATTGAATCTCCACTCTTTTGCTTGTGGCGAAATGTCGATTGGAGTGATAATTACCACAACGTTTGCTTGTTCATCTGTCTTTGATTCCCAGTTTTGTTGTATGTCTGAAATTAAAGAATTATCTTCGATTGGGCCGGAGACAGACTTCGGATTATAAAAAATAACAAGCCCTCCTATAAACACAAGTACTAGTATAGATGCTGCTATTGTCTTATTCATGGTGTTTTTTGAACTCGATGATTTTACTGGCTATATACAAAATCCCACCGAGGTTAAACAGGATACCTATCCAGAAAAATTCTATTTGATACTGTGCGACAAATGTCACAATGCCAACAGCGCCAAGAATTGGAAGTAAGTTTACGAGGTAATGAGTGCAACATGAAATCATCGCCACTGTAGATGTGGTGCCGGTAACCCCTAAAACTTTGCCGCCCCCCGGACTCCCTTGAATAAGGTTCCAGAGATAGGTATACAAGCCAATCTGAATTCCAAAACCCATCGCCAGGCTTATAATAAAATACCAGAAGGTTGTGAACTGACTTTGGGCAAAGTTCCATCCAGAAACTAGCGTTAGCACCGCAAAGTAAGCTCCAAGTAGGATCGCGCTTGCGAGTGTTCCGTACAGGATTGATCTTGTGATGTTGTTGATCATAACGCTAATGGCAACAGCCGTCATGCTTATGTTTGTTCTTAGATTTATCTTCCACAGTAGCTTCACCATGCGCCCCATGCCCTCTAAACATCATCCACACATGCGCGACCACAAAGACGCCGATAAGAATTGGCCAGAGATATCCACCCCCCGACAACTTGTCTCCGCCCAGAAACAGAATACCAATAAGGAGTAGGCATGGAATCATCATCCACATCATTCCCTTGTGTCCACCCCCTCCTTTATCATTGTTATTATGATTGTGCATATATTTTAAACAAGTTGGTTAAACAATTTCGCCTTTCTTCTCAAGCATCACGTGATGGATCGTTGCAATCTGTAGCCAGATGGCGGCAAGGAGGGTGGTTATTGAGCACAAAAGCATGATTTGCCTCGTTACCCCAAACAATACAGCATCAGCTGGCCAGAAAAAGACTGCAATAGCCGACATGACAACCCCAAGAGTTCCCGCTAGGACAGAAAGAACATGTAATACTTTTGATATTTTCATATTTTTAGTTAGTTAATTAATTTAACCGACGTACTTTTGAGGATCATTGATGAAATGATTCTTGCACACAGTACTACAGAAGTAATAAACTTCTCCCTTGTGCTCGACATGAAGTCTTGTGTGTGCCGGATCAACTTCCATACCACACACCACATCTAAAGCTTTCATCTGTTGCTCGATGTGCATTCCAGCTTTATGTAATTTTTTAGTAATGTTGGTAGACATAATTGAATTATTTATTCGACAGGTTATAAATTCTGATTAGTTCTTTGACTGTTTTTTCATCTTCACCCTTGTTTTGCATCTGGTGCTTAACATGCGACCGGAGGTGGTTTTCCAAGAGGAAGCTGTCGAGACTTTTGAGCGACTTTTGGATGGAGAGAGATTGTTCCAACAATGTTGGACAATACACCTCTTTCTCAATTGCCTTGATAAGGCCGCCAAATTGACCCCGAAGGATCTTCGCTCGGTGAAGGGCTCGATTTTTAAGTTTTTGATTTAACATATTTTTAGGGAGGATAGTTAAGATTTAATCCGACCCTACCTATACCTTATACCCCACCCCCCTATTTGTCAAATTCACTTGTGGATAAGACTATATACCGCACCCACCCTGTTGTCTTTTCGTTTTCCATGTTTGTTTTTTAACTTTTACTCCTTACAGCAATCGACTAGTTTGCTTATTAATTCCTCTTTTGTCGCCGGAATACCAGAACCAGTTTTGTCGTGAATGTTTAACTGATTGTCCGCAATCTTTTTTACATCAGCCATATTGATCAATTTCAATCGAAGCGCCCAGAAAAGTGAGTACACTTCGTAGGCTTTCTTGAACATATCCCTAGATTCTTCTTTTTTGCCAGACGACAGAAGTTTTGTCCCGACCTCCATCATCCGCATGGTCGCGGCAAGCAGATGTTTGGTAATACACCATGTCTCGCCCTCATGCTTATCAATCATTTTTGCCAAGAGCTGTTTTCTGATCTCTCTTGTTTGGTTTAGCAGATCAAAGTATCCATCATTTCCTGTCTTTTCGGCGGTGAAGTAGAAGTGTTCTTCCAAACTAATGAGATTCATGATGGCGATGCTTAAATCCTCCTCCATCGAAAGATCAAGTTCGCCAGTCGCCTTGAGTTTATTCACTTTTTCGATCAGCTCTTCCATTGTTAATTGTTTTTCCATATTATTGTTTGCTTAATTCTTGAATTTTGCTGTAGAGAGAATCGTTTGCCATAGCCATGTTGGGGTCGTCAAAAACATATTTAACGATTCCTTCTTTATCGATCAAGATGTAGGTATGCCCCGGAAACGAACCCCTATGCATTGAAGAATTCATGGAGAGCATGCCGAGCTCTCGAGAAGCGCTGGCATCCGTGTCAAACATGGTATTTGCTTTGGCAAGCTGAGGCATTTTATCTATCGCCGTTTGCCAATCTTTTGCAGAGTCAACCACAACCGATATCGCTTGAATTTCTCCGCTATTAAATCTCTCGTCACTGCCGAATGCCGCCATCTGGTTCCAGCAGGCCGGGTAGCACATCAGGCCTTCGTTAAAGAACAAAACCGTATTTTTGCCTCTAAAATCAGCAGTTGTATATAATTTCCCGTCTTTGTCTGCCAATTTGATATCGGGCATTGGTTTCCCAACAAGAGAATTTAAGGTATTGCTATTCACGGCCGCCCCGCCCCCATGCATACCATCCATATTTGCACTTGTGTTGTTAACAACATTTTGTTTTGCTTGTGAACTATCAGGAGAACTCTTAAACAGGAAATATCCTAGTGCTGCTACGACAATTACAATCGCGACAGCTGTAATTACTGATGAATTTTTATTTTTGCTCATTTTTTGTTTTCTTAGATTGTTTAATGAACACATACGAGATATACGAGACTATTCCAATGAACAGAAGCGCCCATATGTATTCTGGTATTAAGCTCGTAAAGCCGTTAATGGCTCCCATGAATCTTGCATTCCACAGATTCATCTCCAACTGATAACTTGAGTGGGTAAACAACTTATTGCTGAATGCCAGATAAGTTATATAGCCACCCATCAAGAGAAATATCAGCCCGGAGATCAGTTCTGAAACCGTAATATGCCAGCTGAAGCCGCCGAATCTCATGGCGACAGTTTTCTTGGCATTAGTGAGTCGTTCGGTCAAATTCACTTTGTCGAGGAAAGCCGCAATAATGAACAAGGGCAGTGTCATACCGACTACGTAAGCCAAGGTATACAATGCACCCCAAACAATCGTGCCGCTTGCAACTCCGAGCGCTAACACTCCTGCCAGCACTGGCGCACAGCAGGTAGTGGCCACACCCGAGAAAATACCGAGAACATAGATCGACGAAACGTGCCGCTTCATGCCATCACGAACGGAGGTTGGAGTAGTAAACTTCTTTCCAAAGAGCATTGTTATTCCGAGCACAACCAAGAAAATTCCACCAACGGTAAAGATTATGTTGTGGTATTCGCTAAATAGTTGAGCTAAGAAAGAAGCCCCCAATCCGATTGGCAGGAATACTGTCAGAACTCCCAGGAAAAAGACAAAAGTCATGAAGAAGATTTTGTATTTCTCCTTGAATATGTTTGCCAAGTACGATGGAAGTAGTACCGTGATGCAACATGGGGCAAAGAGCGCAGCCACTCCGGCCACGAACGCCGCAATTAACGATGTTCCAACAAGGATTTCCATATATTTGATTCCATAAGTTTTTTAATTTGAATGAGTAAGCAGCGAAAATATCCTTGACGAAGGATATTTGTACAGCACGAAAAAGCTTCCGCTTAATGCGTGCTGTTAAGAGAGAGCGGGGCTAAGCTCAAAGAGAGCGAGCCAAGAGGTAATTTTTTGTCTGCTCCGGGAAAGGTTTAGTGCCGTTTCGCGTAAGCGCAGACGATGAAATCCCAGCTTCGGATACAATAAATCTTTATAAAAGAAAATTAGAGAAGCTCCAATAAGAAGCAGGGAGGCGAGCAATAAAGACCAATCTGAAATGAGTGGCGCCGGCGTTGTCGTAAGTGTTTGGAGAGCAGAGACATGGTGTATGGTCATGGCCATGATGCTTGTGGGGCAAGCTGTCCCCTCTATGGCTGAAGCAATGCAACCGCTGGTCGAATCACCCATCATGGAATGATCAAAAAGTGAAAAGCCGAAAACGCCTATTCCAACAAAGCTAAT
>JBASCT010000011.1:0-21474 GCA_049651785.1 Minisyncoccia bacterium | reverse complement strand
AGGGGGTGGTAGGGCTTGCCGTGGGTTTTATCCTCGGCGGCGCGGTTTCGAAGCTTGTTTCGGCAATTGTGGCAGATGTGGTGAATCCCCTTCTCGGCTTGGCCCTCGGTGCCACCGAAGGGCTAAAAACCGCTTCTATTAAAATCGCCTCGGCCGAAATCCTTTACGGCGACCTCATAACAGTCTTTATAGACTTCATGGTTATCGCTCTGGTTGTTTACTTCGGGGTTCGCCTTCTCGGTCTCGATAAGCTGGATAAGAAAAAAGCGTAAAAACATGAAAATGAAGAAAGGCTATGTCGCGGATATAGAGAAATTATCCGTTGAAAACGAGAATTTCAGGCAAGTGCTTTATACAAGCGGCCAAAGCCAGCTTGTCATCATGTCCCTGGCCAAGGGCGAAGAAATCGGCGAAGAGATTCACGATGTCGATCAGTTCTTACGGGTAGATAAGGGTACGGGACAGGCAGTTCTTGCGGGCGAAAAATACAGTATCAAAGACGGCAGCGCCATCCTCGTGCCGGCCGGCACTAGGCACAATATCATCAACACCGGACTCGATGCCCTCAAGCTCTACTCTCTCTACATGCCGCCGCACCACCGAGACGGGACAGTACACAAAACAAAAAGCGACGCGGTCAAAGATCATGAGCACTTTGACGGCGCAACTACAGAGTAGCGATGACGATACCGAACCACTCCCCCTGGATAAAACAACTTAAGCGGGTTCGGGGCGTTTCCCCTATCGCGAATAACACCGAGACAGATGTGGTAATTGTTGGCGGCGGGATTGCCGGCGTGACCACGGCTTATTTCGCGTTAACGAGGACAGATAAGGGCGTCTTGCTTGTGGAAGCAGATAAGATTGCTCACGGAGCAACGGGACACAATGCCGGACAGATTACAAGCTACTTTGAACGCTCGCTTACCGACCTTGTTAATGAGTTCGGCTCTGACTTAGCCATTGACGGCCAGCGCTCCATTGAGTCCGCTTGGTCTCTCCTCGACGAGATAATTTCGGTAGCGAAACTGAAGGTCCCCCTCTATCGCTTTACCGGCTACGCCGGTCTGACGAGTCTCGAACAGATAACGGGTCAGCTTGAGGACAATATTCTGCGAGAGAAAGGCGGCCTGCCCACAGAACAGATTGTTATCGCCGAAGAGTGGCCGGGTCGGTCAGAAATTCCCGAGAAATATAACGGTATGTATGATCTTGCTTCGCATAACGACGTTTTGAGTCTGATAGAATGTTCCGACCCCACTTACATCGCCTCTCTTTCGTATCAGAAAGGTTGCCTCAATAGCGCTCTTTTTTCCGAAGAACTTATCAAGTACCTTGCCGAAGCCTATAAAGACCGCTTCTCCTTTTTTGAGGCTAGCCCAGTGAAGACCGTTAATTTATCGGAAAATCACGCCGAACTCGAAATTCTTGATTATAAAATCAAGGCGAAAAGAGTAGTTCTCTGCACCAACGGCTTCGAAAATTTCAGCATTAAAAATAAAAGTGGTCCAGAGATAAACACCAAGTTCCACCACCTGATCGCCGGGCGCATCGGCTATATGTCGGGTTACATCGAGCCTCTCAAGCACCCGCCTGTCGCGATAAGTTATTTCCCGAAGTCCGGCCTGAGGCACAACGACACCACCGGTGAAGAATACTTCTACCTCACTCGCCGCCCGCACGAGCACAACGACGCCATTTCTTTCAACCTTATCTGCACCGGCGGACCGGAGAAGGTTCTGCCGAATGGCGCGCTCTACTCGCGCAACGAAGCCTCTTCGGACGAAATCCGTATCCTTATAGACGATTTTTTGAGCAACACTTACGACAAATATCCGGAAAACGATGTTGAATACGCGTTCTTCTGGCACGGCCTAATGGGCTACACGCCGAATGGCATCAGACGCGTCGGCCCCGAGCCGCGCAACCCCGTTCTGCTCTATAACCTCGGCTGTAACGGCGTCGGCATTCTGCCATCCGTTTTCGGCAGTCTGCGAATCTCGCGGTTTCTTAATGGTGAAAAGGTCGAAGAGACTATTTTTGACCCCAAAGACCAGCGTTCTTAGTTCAAGTGATATAATGTCGGCATGAGAGAGGTCGGCGAGAAGTGCGGTATCTTCGGCATTTTTGGTATGGGGTTGGACGCTAGTCGTCTGACCTTTTTTGGTTTATACGCGCTTCAGCACAGAGGGCAAGAGAGTTCCGGTATCGCCTCGTCTGATGGTAAGAAAATAATTTGCCATAAAAACACCGGTCTTGTCTCTCAAGTTTTCAACGAAAAAACTATCAAATCTCTTAAAGGCCACGTGGCTATTGGCCACAATCGCTATTCAACCTCGAAAGGTACTGGACTTAGGCACGCCCAGCCCATTGAGGTCTCTGACGGGAACTTGGTTCTCGCGCACAATGGCAACTTGCCCCACACGAAACTTCTTGAGAATTTCTTGAAAGAAAAAGGTATCCCGACGGCCGGCCTTTCGGATTCCGCTATTGTGACACAAGCTCTTTATGCCTTAACAAAATCAGGTAGCGAAATAGAGGAAGCAGTGGAGAGAATATATCCTATGATTACGGGCGCCTTTTCCATCCTCGTAATGACTAAAGATAAGATTCTCGCCATTCGCGACAAGTTCGGTATCCGTCCTTTTTCCATAGGTAAACTCGACGGCGGATATGTTCTTGCTTCAGAGACGTGCGCCTTCAACCCTATAGGAGCAGAATTCCTGAGAGACGTGGCGCCGGGCGAAATGGTTGTGGTCGACAAGGACGGCCTGAGAGGTAAAAAACTCGTTAAGGGTGAGCAAAAACTCGATATTTTTGAATTCGTCTACTTTTCCCGACCGGATAGCACTCTTCTGGGAAAATCGGTTTATGAAGTGAGAAAAGAATTCGGCAAGCAACTTGCCAGAGAATATCCCCTAGAAGCCGATGTGGTTATCCCCGTGCCCGAGACCGCTATCCCGGTGGCCATAGGGTACGCGAGCGCGCGTAAGCTTCCTTTTGAAGCCGGGTTAATCAAGAGCCGCTACATTCACAGAACTTTCATAGAACCCGAACAGCACATTCGCGAGCGGGGCGTAAAGCTTAAACTTGCTCCCCTGGCGGAGGTTATCCGTGGCAAGCGAGTTATCGTCATAGACGACTCCATCGTCAGGGGCACAACCTCAAAGCAGATTGTCAAAATGCTCTTTGAGACAGGGGCCAAGGAAGTCCATTTTCTCGCGAGCTCGCCGCCGGTAAAATTTGCCGACTTCTACGGCATAGATCTGCCTCGGCAAGATGAGCTTCTCGCCGCGAAGAAATCGGTTGAGGAGATGAACAAATATTTGGGCTCAACTTCCCTATCCTTTCTCTCTTACTCGGGGATGATAGAAGCCACGGGCTTGCCCGAATCGAAATTTTCTACCTCCTGCTTTAGCGGTATTTATCCGATAGAAATAAAGATATAATATTCGGTAATATGAAAAATCCTTACGCCTCTCGCACTCACGAAGAAATGAAAGAAGTCTTAATGTCCCCTAGCGCTTCCGGCCCCAGTATTCACTACTACATGATTCGCGGCGGGACCGATAAAACCAATATCACCGTGTGGGAATCGGGACTTGTTGGCGGCGAGTATATAAAATCTTACGGGCACTACCACGTCGGCAAGCTTGAAGAGGATTACACCGTTATCCAAGGGCAGGGCGTGCTCGTAATGCAGGTGAGGGAGAAAAACTCTCGTGGCGAATACATGGACGACGAGATAAAGAGCTTTCGGGCTATAGGCGTTAAACCCGGGGATCGTGTTCATATCCCGTCCGAAACGGGCCACCTTTTACTAAATACCGGCAAGGGCTGGTTTGTGACATCGGACAACTCGCCCGTCAATTTCAGCGAAGAAAACCCTGTTGGCGCGCCGGGGCACGCCGACTATGAACCGTTCAGGAAACTCCGCGGCGCGGCGTATTACGTGGTTGAAAAGGACGGTAAACCGTCTTTGGTCAGAAATCCGAATTATAAAAAAGTGCCCGAAGCCAGGATCGAATAGTTTTCGTTACGAACCCCGCTGTTCGGGCTGACCGCCGCGCAACTCTCTGTATTTTGATTTGTATTGTTCAACGGTTTCTTCAACTTCTTCGTTCGGGATCTCTATCCGCAGGAGATCTATGGCGTTAATGGTGTCATAAATATCAAGTTTGTTTTCCAATTTATACATGGCATCGCGCCAAAGGATGGCTTTTTCATACTCTCGGTTCAAGCTGGCTTTCTTTTCAAGTTCTTTCATCATGTCTATGAAGGCGTGGTAAACCCCCATTTCCGCCCCGCCTCGGCCGATAGTGCGGTCCTTGAACGGAATTCTTAAAATAGCGTTTTGTTCCTGCATCATCGATCTGATGCGTCCGGTTCTCTGCCAGTTAAAGGCGGTGGAAATAATTTTTTCATACAAATCACTCGCGCGGGCGAGCGTTTCATTAGGCACCCCTGTTATCATTCTTAATGTCTCAAGCAGTCTGTACGCCCCGTCCTCGACCATCTCGACGCTCCACCAAGGTTTTGCGGAAGCCCACCAGAAATGGTCGCTCGAGGTGGCTGCGTCCATTTTCTTCTGTATTGCCGGAAAAATCTGGTCTTTTTTATCAAGTTTGCCAACCTCGGCGCGGACAAGGTGAAAGAGTTCCCATTGCCATTTGTGAATCCTGTTTTCGGGATCAAACCACGATAGGAACTGTTTCTTGGTATCTATATCGTTCTTGCTTGAAGCCCAGGTTGAGGCGAAAAGGACAAGTTCAACTTCATCTTTTTTGTCGTCAAGGAGTTCAGAAATTTTTATAAGGTTAAAATCGGTGGTATCGAGAACATCGAAAAGCATTTTTTCGAGACCCGGCCGATGATGGCCGAAGGTTTCGCCATCCATGGCGGTGATGATGTGGCGCTCGCTTTTGAGATCATCTTTCATGGCTTCTTCAAGAGTTTCTTTTGAACGCACCACCGCGCTCATTATGAGATTGCTGAGTCTTCTTTCTCTGAAAAATACGTTAAGCTTTGAGCCCTTAACCTTGTAAATTTTCGTGTAGTCAACTCTGCCGGGCTCTCCGGCCGCCGCAATTTCGTCAAGAATAATCCAGTCAAAACCGAGCCCTTCTATTATCGGAATGAGTTTATTGTCCCAGGCCATTTCCGGCGGAAAAAATCCTTTGGGTTTATAAGCTTTCTCACCCAGATAAAATTTGCAGGTCTCGTCATTCGCCTGTATTTGTCTCGTGATATCGGATTCTTCTATGAGCGGTAAGAAAGCGTGGTACTTCGCGCTGCCGGTAAATTCGATTTTCCCCTCTTCGCCGCCCTTCTTTAGCATCTCAATCAAATCATAGTGCCCGTACTTATCGAAGAGTTCCAAGAGAGAGCCGTTAACGTTAAAAGTGAGCTTAATCTTGGGAGTTTCAGTTATATGTTTCAGGATTGGTCTGTAACTCTGATCAACCACCGCCTGAAGAATGTCGGGCTGTTGGTCCGACGGTTGGTAAATATGCAAAAAATTTGCCCAGCGCATAAATCAGTATCGGTTGTGTATTTCTATCGCTCTTTTGAATAAAAGGAGGTATTTTTTCGCCGAGTTTTGCCAAGAAAAATCTTTTGTCATGGCTCGTTTTTGAAGTTCGCGCCACTTCTTTTTATCTCTGAAATTTTCAAAGGCGCGGATAAGAGCAATCATAAGAGAGGACGAATCAAATCGTTCAAACGTAAAGCCGGTACCCGTTTCTTTATTGGGGTTGTAATCTTCGACGCTATCCGAGAGGCCACCGGTTTTTCTGACTATCGGTACGGTACCCATCCTCATGGCTTCCATCTGAGTTAGACCGCACGGCTCAAAGCGTGAAGGGACGAGAATCACATCGGAACCGGCAAAGACCAAGTGCGGCAGCACGCTGTCAAACTTAAGATGAGTGGCGACCTTTTCAGGGTACTTTGTCTCCAAGTCATGGAAAAATCCTTTCATATCGCTGTCGCCATCCCCTACCACGATAAGCTGTATCGGCAACTCAACTAAGAGCGTTTCCATTATATAAAACAACAAATCGAAACCCTTCTGTTTTGTTAGGCGGCCGACAATGCAGATAAGAAAAGTATTTTTATCCGTCGGTAATCTGAAGCGCTCTTGGAGAGCCGTTTTGTTGGCAAGGCGGGCTTCGAGAGTGTCGGCGGCATAGTGGAACTCGATATTTTTGTCCGATTCCGGGTCCCAAATACCGTAATCTATGCCGTTCAAAATACCGGAAAGAACCGCGCGCCGTTCACGTAAAAGGTCGTCAAGCAGTTCGCCGTAATCTCCGGTCATGATTTCCTTGGCGTAGTTTGGCGAAACGGTATTTATGATGTCGGAATAGATAATCCCTCTTTTCATAAAATTTATGTTCTGAAGTCGCGGCGCGTGCGTGGGTGGTATCGGTGAGTGGCCGTCGTCAAAATCCATTTCGGAGACAAAGTGATGGTCAAACATGGCCTGGAAATGCAGGTTATGGATGGTGAAGATTGAAGCTACTTTTGAAAGAATAGGGTCGTTTTTGTAATTAACTTTAAGAAAATTCGGAATCAGTCCGGTATGCCAATCCGAGGCAACGATGACGTCAGGGACCCACTTCTTCGAGGTTCGGATAAATTCAAGCGCCCCACGGCAGAGCAGAGTCCAACGAACCGCATCGTCGGCATAGCCGTAGACATTGGCTCTTTGTTCGTAATATTCCTGATTCTCTAGAAAATAAGTGGTCACGGGGTCATCTTCCTCTTTTGGATCATAGCGTTTAACGTTACAGACAAGATGTGCCGGCTCACCCTCATTTTCGGTCTGCACCGCAAGACCGGTTTGCTCCATTTTCAAATCGTAAGCAGAGTCGTCTATCGAGAGATATTTCGGTATCATCACCCTGGTGTCGTGCCCGAGCTCTCTTAGCGCCCGCGGTAGAGAATACATAACGGAACCGAGTCCGCCCACCTTCACAAAAGGCGTTGCCTCAGTGGCAACAAAGAGAATTTTGAGACAATCCCTGCCTTTAAAGATTCTCATTTTACTTAAATTATAACACGATTTTCAAAATTAGAGTATGTAGGCCTTCGTCAGGTAATCATTGAGCATTCTCTTCGCTGTAAAGTTCGATTTGATTATATTTCTCGTGAGACGCACACGTTTTATCCAGTCGAGGGGCAAATCAGCGTCATTCTTTTTGTAAAAAATTGGAATAATCTCGTTTTCCAGAACATCATAAAGAGCCTTGTCAGTATTTTCGACCGGTAGAATAAAACCGATACCGGACCAATCCACTTCGTCTATCCAGCCGTCGGAAACGCTCGCTTGAACGGCCCCATTCAGGCCGGCTTTCATTCCGCTTGTGCCGCACGCTTCAAAGCCTCGTTTAGGAGTGTTGAGCCAAACATCGGCACCGGAGACAAGTTCCATCGCGACCGCGACAGAATAGTCTTCTATATAAACTATTTTATTTTTAAATGCCGAGTCGTTTGCTAAAGCTTTAATCGTTTCAACCGACCTTAAACCTTCAACGTCGAGAATGTGGGCCTTGCCGGAAATAATAAACTGAACCTTGTTGGGGCCGGAACATATCCTTTTTAGCCGCTCCAGATCGCTGAAAAGAAGTTCCGGTCTTTTGTAAGCGGTAAAGCGCCGCGCCCAAACTATCGTGCAGGCCTCCGGATCAAGAAGCGCCTCGGTTTTTTCTTTGACGAAATGTACAAGACGCTCACGCAGTTTCTGCCTCACTTCCCAAGCGGTTTTATCCGGTATTTCACTGCCTTGATCGGCAATGCGCCAGAAATCGGCCTGCCAGCGCTTTTCATAGATGCCATTGGTGATGGGGAAAAGGATGCTCGACGGGTGCGGAATTTTTTCCGCTACGGTGTGAAGCTTGCTCACGCCATTCTGCTTCCCGGCGCAGTTCAATAAAAATTGAGTCGTAGAAAAAGTTGTCGGGTCGTTTTTGTTTTCCCCAAGTTTAAAAATATCGTCTACGGAAAGTTTGAGGTCCGCCAAATACGGACCGAAAAGAGTGGTGAGCTGATTTTTCGTAATCACTTCACCGGCGATTGAGAAGATCGTGTGTTTGGTGGCGACAATCTTCTTTTTTACGTTATCGAGTGCTTCGCTAAGATCCGTTGTTTTATTTTCCTTCAGACTGCGGGCCAACAATTCAAAAGCGGCAAAGGCCGTATGACCCTCATTCAAGTGGTAAACCTTCGGTTTTATCCCGAGATTCTCGAGCAATCTGACGCCACCAATACCAAGAACAATTTCCTGTTCCAGCCGATAATTAAGGTTTGAGTCGTAGAGACGATTTGTGATGGCTTGGTTTTCGGGAGAATTCTCTTGATTGTTCGTATCCAGGAGGCAAAGAACGGCACTTTTGCCGAAATAGCGAGTCCAGACATTCGTCTTAATAACCTTTCCGGCGCAAGGGATGTCAACCGTAAACGGCTTGCCGTTGTCGAGCAGAAGCGAATATTCCTCCCCTGCCTGATTCTTCGGCCCTCCGTACCAAAGACCGATAGCGACGAGAGGCAGTCCGTTTTCCGACGCCTGCAAAATGAAATCGCTTGCCAGTATTCCCAGCCCGCCGGCAAAGGCAAAATCGTCGTTAAAAGCGTATTCCGCGCAAAAGAAGGCTACCGGCGATGCCCGAAAGTTCTCGTACTCTCGAGACGGTACAAGCTTAAGATTTTTAACCTCCATTCAATAAAGCGCGACTACTTTACGGTAAGAGTCCCCCACATGCCTTGGGCTCTGTGGTTACCGACGGAGCAATAGTACTCGAAGGAACCAGATTTATCGGCGACGAAGGTAATAGTCTCGGATTCGCCCGCGGAGAGAATTCTTGTGGCGGCGCCCGTAAATTCATCAATCTTTAGATTGTGCGTGCCGCCCGTATTTCTGAAGGTGATTTTTACAGTATCCCCCTTGTTGACGCTAAGGCTCGAGGGTTTGAAAGAGAAACCTTGGTTGTCTATCGTAAATTCTTTAACCGTTTCTTCAACAATCATCTCATCGACACTGCTCCCGGGAACAGGCACCATGTTTTCAACGCTGGTCTCTTCTGCTGGCTCTGTCGGCGCCTCACTCTTGTCCTTGAAAAGAAAAAATCCGCCAAGGGCGACGAGAACCACGACCAAGACGGCAATCCATTTATTGTTCATAGGCGCAAAAATTATTATTTATAGCGGTAATTATAACCTGAGATACTTTCTTATCGCAAGGGCGCTGGAGATGGCGCCGATGAGAATACCGGAACCGAGAATTATGGAAGCAATCTCTAAGAAGTACTCGAGATAGTAGCTGTAGATATTGAAGCCGACAAAGAAACTTTCCGTGGCATCCGAGAGCCAGTAAGTAATCGGTAGAAGGACAAGGAGGGTAAGAATCCCCGCCACGAGCCCGTAGATAACACCGAGAACGACAAAAGGACCTTGGATATACCTGGTAGAAGCCCCCACAAGACGCATAACGCTTATTTCGTCCTTAGCAAGGTAGATCGTGAGGCGGATAGTATTAAAGGCAATTAGAATTGAAATTATTACGAAAAATAGAGTCAAGGCGAGCCCCAATTTATCCGCCGCGGCAATTACTCCCGAGAGTCTGTCTATCGCAACCTTGTTCTGAAAGTAATTAATACGATCAATTATTGAAATGCCTTCCGAAGAGAGACTGTTGCCGCTATTGAGAAACTCCGCGACGGAAGCATACTGCGAAGGATCTTTGGCTTGAATGTTGAGGGCCGCGCCCAGAGGGTTTTCCCCAAGCTCTTCAAGAGCAGAAAGGATCGACTGGTCGCTTGAGTGACGTTCTTTAAATTCCGCCAGAGCCGTGTCGCGAGACACGTAGACGACACTTGAGACTTCCGGCAGAGATTCGATACTTTGCTTAAGAGCAAGGACTTCCTCTTCCGCGGCGGTCGTTACGAAGGTGACACTTATATCTATTTTATTCTTAAGTTCCGCAAGGGTCGTGTCGAGAATCGCGCTTGAAAAAGAAATGAGTCCGATGACGAGAAGCGTTACCATCATGACGAGAACCGAAGCGAAGGAAACCGTGCCGTCCCGCCAGAAATTGAAAAATCCGGTGCGGATAACTCTCTTCAATTTTGTCCAGAATATTGATTTCTCCGTCATTTATGGTGAGTTTATCGAACTATACGTGGTATTTACCGCTTTTCTCGTCGCGCACGACTCTGCCCTTCTCCATGGCAATGACCCTCTTCTTGAGCGAGTCAATTATACCTTTATTGTGAGTGGCAAGGATTACCGTCGTGCCAAGGTCGTTTATTTTCTTAAGAATTTGCACCACGTCATAGGTGTTCGCGGGGTCTAAGTTCCCCGTCGGTTCGTCGGCAATAATCACCTCGGGGTCATTGACGAGGGCTCTGGCGATAGCGACCCTCTGCTTTTCTCCGCCCGAGAGCTCGTGGGGAAAGTTCCAGACCTTCGTCGTGAGATCCACAAGTTCGAGAACATGCGGCACGTCGGCATTTATCTCTTCATCCGTTCTGCCGGCCGCTTCCATAGTGAAGGCGATGTTTTCGTAAACCGTTTTGTTCGGTAAGAGGCGAAAATCCTGGAAAACCATGCCGACATTCCGACGGAAGGCGTCTATTTGTTTCTTATTCAGGGCGTGGATATTGGCCGAATCATAATAAATTGCCCCTTGGGTCGGCTTCTCTTCCGCCAAAAAGAGCTTTAGAAGCGTCGTTTTCCCCGCGCCGGAGGGACCGACGATGGAGACGAATTCCTGTGGCTCTATAGCGAGGGTTACGTCTTCTAGAGCAACGGAATTGTCCTGATATATTTTCGAAACGCGGTCGAAGATAATCATTTAACAGTAATTCTACCACGCCTGAATTTCTCCAACAAGAAATGTGTTATATTGATACCCATGAAAAAAGAAATTTTAACGTTCGGAATCTTAGTAGTTATAGGCCTTGCGGTCGCGCTGGGAGCCGGAAAATTGAGCAGAGGGTCGAACGACTCTGAAGCCGTTTCCGCGGCAGCTTGGGAGACGTTCGGTGCTTATATGGAAGCGGCCAGAGCCCACAATCTCGAAGGTCTCCGGGCCCTGTCGTATAAACTTTCGCCGGCGTGTCTTGATTCCGCGAGAGAAGAAGAATGCTTCGCTTTAATGGATAGCGTTTACGCTATTGCAAGTTCCATGAATAAGGCCGATTTCGTCCACATGGTCTTTGATGAAAAGCAGATTATTACCTGGACCAACGGGCCGGGTGTCGCCATCCTCTACTTTACGAGAGAAAAAAGAGAGGCCCCGAAGGTTCTTGGTCTCCAATTCTGTCTCGAGATAGCCGAAGGCGACCCCTGTGTTGAAGAGGAACTTCTTAAAACCGATACGAACGGGAATGGCTGGTGGGATAAAACAGAGGAGCTCATAAACGAGCCGCCGCCTACTCAATAATTATTTCAGAAAAAAGATAGTTCTTGGTCGAATAGAAAAGCACCACTACAAGAACAAGCAATGAAGCTACGTAAGCGAAGTGTTTGGGGTGTTGGCGCCTAGGCTCTACTACAAGAAGGAAAACAAGGGAGATGAGGACAATCGCGCCGATTATTACATATACAAATTCGAGAACGGTTTTCGGCGAAGCAATAATCTTTTCCATGATGGTTGGCTCGGTGGTCGGCACAACATTCGTCACCTGCGGCGCGGCAGTGGCGGCATAATTTTTATTCTCGACAGCAATGAAAAGTTCCGTTTCGGCGAGAACTTCAATATTTTCCGACAAAACTTTTACTTCCGATTCCTCCGACGCGACAACAGTCGGTGTTTCCTCTTCTTCAGGAGGGAGCGTGGACTCCGGTAACTTTTCCGTTACAGGTATAGTCGCGAGTTGTTTCGGCGCCGGCTGGCCGAAAAACTGAACGACATAGATCGTTTCTCTGCCGTTGTAGTAGCCCGGTGCCATAGCGATACCTATCTCAGTGAACTTATTGTTCATGATGTTTGTTCTGTGTCCTTCCGAATTCATCCAGGCGCTGACTACATCGGAAGATTCAGAGAAATTAACCGCAAGATTTTCTCCCGCGTACAAGAATTCGTACCCACCTTTTTTGAACCAATACCACGGACTAAAACCCTCGGGGCTGGTGTGGGCAAAGTAGCTTTTCTCCGCCATATCATTCGCTTTCAGTTGAGCGGCGTAAGCAAGGGTCGGATTTTCGACAAGGGGTGAAATGTTCTGGGTGAGGCGGTTGGAGTTCGTGAGATCCACTAAAACAGCGGTAATAACAGCCGAAAGGAGCCCTGGGTGCTTATTGACGTAGGAATTGAGGAAAAAGGCAAGGTTGAATATAAATACGGCTAAAAGGGCTAAAACAAGGACATTCTTGCCTCTGGCAAAGTGGGGTTTGTAATCGTTGCCTTCGTGAGGAACAAAGTGGTTTTTCAACCTTTTTCTCATGCAATCATAATTATATCATATATTATTCTAAAAGACCAGCCCCTTGTTCAACACTCGGTGTTTAACAAGGGGCCGAGGTTTACTCGGCGGGCGGCGGCTCGGATACGGGCGCGGAAGCGGGTTCGGCTTGCGGTGAGGTAGTCGAATCCGGCTCTGTCGCGGGCTCAGCTTGCGGTGAGCTTGCTTGCCCTGAGTCCACTTGCCCTGAGCTTGTCGAAGGGGTCGAAGGGGTCGAATCCGCTGGCGCCTCCTCCACTACCGGCTCGTCCTGCGGCGGGCTGGTGGTATCCGCTTGTGGTGAGCTAGTCGAATCCAGTTCCGGTTCTGGGGTCGGCTCCACAGGCAGAGTTTCTCCCGTGTTCGCCTCCTCAGCAAGAGATTCCTCCACTACTTCCTCGGCAGGCGGAGTTTCTTCAAGGACTGGTTCGGTGCTACCGCCGCCATCGCCGGAAGGAGCCTTCTCCTCCGGTTCTTCAGTTGGTGTTTCTTCTTCTACAACGAGAGGCGTCACCTCGAGGAGCCCCACCTCCGCTTCAAGATTCTCAAACGGCGGGTCGGTTATGACAACTCCCACGCGCTCTTCGTCGCTGTAACCTGTATTCTCGGGCACGTATTGGTTCCAAGCGCGAGCGACGATATCAAAAGTGCATTGGTCAGTGGACAAGACTCCCGGGTCAGATGGTAGAGAAATTTGTAAAATCATAGCCACCGAAGTCGTCGCCGTACCATTAAGACCCGCGATAGGTCCCGTGTAGGCGAAGGGTATACTGTCTTTGACAGTAACGGAGAGTGCGTTGCAGAGCGCCATGGTGCCGGCAATATTTTCTATCTTGACGCGGTAGTTCAGGCCCGAGGAACCCGCCGCGGGAGAGGTATTGAAAGGAATCTCGATAGGCGGCGCGGTCGGAGTCACCTTGCCTGCCCCACCGCCGTAGGCGAGGAAGTCGAGGACAATGGCGGCGAAGCGGTTGCCCGAAGAAGTTTCCGTGTCCGAGAAGACGGCTACCGTCTCGCCTGTTCGGCCGTAATTGGCGCCGACGGCGACGAAGAGAATCGCGACGAGAGCGGGCATCGCCACGCGGCGCCAGAGCAGGGGCAGAATTTTTCGTGGTCTCGAAAATCGGTACGAGACAATCTCGCAGCCGAAGAGGACGTCGTCAAACTTGTGCCTGCGTATGAAAAATTTCTGTCTTGAGCGCGTCATGAAAGTTTTTGTTCCTGCTCTCCCTCGCCGAGCTCCCCTGTCTCCTCCCGCTTCCTCTTGCGCATCTCTTTGACCTCCGAGACGATGCGCATCGTCTCGTCGAGTATTATGAGCCCCGCTGGGATGCCGATAAGGAAGGTGAAGCCCCAAGGCTTTCGCGCGAGGTCTATGATGTAGCCCGCGTAGGGCACGTGGAAGAGGACCTTGCCGATAACGGCGCTTTCGGGCACGCTCTGGGGGTCGGCCTCTTCGTTGGCATCTCCTTTGGTCATAAAGATAGTGCCACTTTCAGTCGTCTGAACCTCGATGATTCTGTGCGTCGTTGGTATCTCGGTCGCCGTGTCTCGACCGAAGGTGATGATGTCGCCGACAGAGTAATTTGAGACAGGTTTAACAAAGACAAGCCCGCCCGTCGGGATAGTGGGCTCCATGGAACCGGACTTCACGATTTTCACCTCCACATTGCCCGGTATCGGCAGCATCGTGGAGAGGAAGAGGAGAATCGCGCCGATGACAAGGAGGACGAAGAGGCCGTATAAAATTTTGCCAATGGTTCGCATGTTAGTTCAGAGGACAGAAGAGCTGGTTGTTCTTCTCGAAAATATTTTTGAGCTCTTCATATTTCGCTTTGCTGCCGGGGTAAGCGGCGTTGAACATAGAGATAACCTCGGCAGACGTGTAGGCGTAATTGACATCGGGGTTCGCCGCGTTGAGAAGGGCGGCGACGGTGTGTCGGCCCAGGGCGTTCAATCCCCCGCCACCGAGACCCGCCACCTGATTCAAGGTCTTCCCCGGGAATGCGTTGTCAAAGACCGAGCCGAAGAGAGTGTTCGGGGTGTAGGGCGCCGTCCACTCGTCGAAGTGCTGCTTCTGCTTCCAGTAGCCGGGGGTGCAACCATTGACCTTCTTCTTGCCGCTGCAGAGGAAGCCCGGGTTATCTTTCGCGGGATACGCACGAGCGCGGACATCGACGGTCATCGTGTCCGTCTGCGCGACGTTGCCGAGGGTGGTCGGGTCGCAGGTTATCTCGGCGGTCGCGAGGTTCACCTCGAGGTTCCCCGCGCACCACTCGACGCCGATGTAGCAGGTCTGATTCGCGTTGCAGGGACCGGCGGCGGCGTCGGCAACGGCGTAAGTCGTCGAGGCGAGAACGACAGAGGCGGACTGGGTCGTGGTACCGAAGATCGGCTTCTCGCCGAGCTCAAAGATGTTGTCGCCGTCGTCGCGCCAGGAGAAGAATTCCATAGCGTCTGCGAGCTCCCCGCTCGCAAGTGTGGTGTCGAGTTCGCCCTCGGGCTCGTTTATCCCGTTTTCGGTACCCCCGAGGTTTATGAAGTCGAGACAAATCCAAGTCTTCGTGTCAGCGTGGAAGGAGATAGTGTTCTCCCCGTAGTCGCCGGGCTTTATGTCGTCGAAGTTCCAGAACTTGTCCACCCCGGGCACGAGATTCTTGAGCGCCCAAGTGCCGGAGGGGTAGAAATTGCCGTTGTAGGTCGCCTCGCTGTCAATCTTGAGGTTGAAGTTCCCCGGTGCGAAGGTGGTCCCCGGCTCGCCCGAGCGCGCATAAAACGCCGTCGTCGCCACGAGAGAAACCGCGATGACTATAGCGATGCGTGTAGCTAGGCTTATAGGTGACCCAAGCATGTTGTGCTGGTTCCTTAAACGCGCTAGAAGTTTTCTACGTTATTGAGCGTACAGACCACATTGCCACCAGGAGGCAGAGTTACGTTTCCGCTAGCATCACACGCACCACCGAATGTCGATGTGAAGGTGACGCCAGGCGGAAGTCCACCAGACAAAATAATTTCGTAGAGATTATAGTTGCCAGCAACAAGTCCGGGGTTTGGAAGGTTGTCCCCAACAATTATGTCGTTACCACCAGGAAGCGGTCCGTTAACGTGAAGCTGGAAGTCTTCGACTCCAATACCCTCAGTGTCAGCAGTAATAATCTTGTTGAAGGTAATAGTTCCAGTTTCAGGTTCGACTGGCGGGTTACAGAGGAAGCTTTCGTTGTGTCGTGCTTGCATCGCACTAAATACAATGTTGAGCTCGGCGCTGTCTGTCTGAGTTTCGTTACCGAGTAATGTGCCGTCACAATTCACACCCGGATCAACCGAAGGACTTATTCCCGCGCCATTTGGCAACGCGTTTGGATTCTGCACCGGATCAAGTGTCAGATCACCCAAGCACCATGCTTTGGCGACGTAGACTGTTTGGTTTGCGGGAACAGGATTGGGGTTAGGATTCAGCGGATCCCACACATTGTTTTCAGAATCAGCGAGCGCTACAGGAAACGTGTCGTCGAGGTTTGCCAGAGTTACAACACCATCTGTGATTTGATTTTCACCTGCTTCATACACGTTGTCACCATCGTCAGCCCACCAGAAAAATTCGATCGCAGAGGCAAGCTCACCATCCCATGCATCACTCACATCTTCGAGAACATCAGGGGCGGCAAGTTCTGGTTCGGTTGAAGACTTGTCATCGTCAGAAGTCAGAGTTAGATCCATGCATATCCACGCATCATTTTGAACGTCGATGGATATGGTGTCCTCACCCTCATCATCTGGCTTTAGGTCAAGGAAGTTGAAGAAGAGAAGTCCATCCAAGTTAGACGGCTCGAACGAGGTTGTACAAGGCGTTCCAGGCACAGGGTATGGTGCGGTGCCTTGCCAAGTCCAGTAATTCGGATCGTTTACTCCGGCTTGTTCATTTTCTGCACAAACATTGCCGTTGTAATAGCTTTCGTTATCTATCAGCAAGTCTATCGCTCCAGCGGTAAAGGTATTACCTTGTGAAGTTTCCGTGTCGCCGAAGAAGGCGCCCGTGAGGCCTGTCGCGAGGACTGCGACGGCGCCCGTGATGACTATGGAGCCCGCGAGGACGCGCTTGTTTGAAAAGACGCTTAACATAATTTTATTTTGCTTACTTTTAATTCCTTATAAATTTTTAACTAGTGCTCGCTGTTCTCATGAACAGCCCCTCCACCCCGACGCTCGTAAACGAGGTCAGGACGGATTCGGCTATTCGCGAGTTCGGGGTAGGGTTTACCCTGAGCTTGTCGAAGGGCTAGAGAGAACTAGTTGTCGTTGAACGGAGTCGGGTTGTTTCTGTACTGTTCAACCTCAAAGGTCAGGTCAGCAACAAGCGAATCGGTCTGCGCCTCATTACCAACAGAGGTAGGAATGTTCCAATCGAGACCGAAGTAGTAGGTAGTAGAACCTACCAAACGTCCGTCTTCAGCGATGCCCTGGCACGCGAGATAATCATCCTCGCTCGGTGTGCCATCATTATCGGTCTGACCATTACCATCTGGGTCTGTTACAACGCATGCTTGGCTAAGGTCAAGGTAATCACGATATGCAGCAAGTGCAGGCCAGATATTGTGAGTCTCGCCCTCTGCATCAACCGGACCAGGCGTTATTATGGTCTGCTCGTTCTGTTGCTGAACATTGTCGCCTTCACCAGGATCAGTAAGGCCCTGGAAACCCGGCGTTTGGCCATCGTCAATCCATGCAGAGAAACTGATGCTTTCTGCAAGTTCACCCGCCCCTGGTGTCCCAGGCACAGCGTTACACTCAGGGTCCGGCACCAACGGATCAGATTCTGGCTCTGTGCACGTATTGTCCAAATCTGTAACACCGTTAATCACGAAGCGACCCCACGCGTCATTGTCATAGACATGAAGCGAGATGGTGTTCTCTCCAACGTCGCCAGGTTTGACGTCCGTCAGGTTGAAGAACTTGAATAGAGGACCGAGGTCGGTTTCTTCAAAGGTGCCAACGCATGGTGTTCCTTCTACTGGCCAGCCAACTTCTGAGCCATCGTCCCAGATATATTCATCACCTGGTACATTCGTGTTCTCTTCCCCATTTTTAACGCATAGTGCGCCATTGTAATGGGCCTCTGAATCAACTTTTAGATCAAGAGATCCGGCGGAGAACGTGTTACCCGTTGAGGTCTCCGTGTCGCTGAAGAAGGCGCCCGTGGCACCGACGATAGCGGCTCCGAGGAATACTAGGATTCCTAGAGCGAGGAGAATCCTCTGGATACTAAGTACTTTTGTCATACTTTTTTCGTATCTTATTGCTAATTACTAATAACTAAATCCTTTCGTGTCCTCTCGGACACTCCGCCGACTCGCTCGAGTCGCACGAGCACCTCTCGGTGCGCTAGCGAGCAATCAAGGGTTTGATTAGCCGCTACCACACCTCTTGCTTAAAGGGGTGACCGGAGCGACTAAAGTGAAGGGCGGTAAACCCCGTTAGAAGTCGCGCTCGCGCCTTTGGCGCGAGTCTGTAAGACCGCGGCGCGGCTACTTCTAACGGGGTAAAGGACTCGGTCCCAACCCCGTTTGACGGGGTAGGTACCAAGACGGAGTTTACTCCGCCTCTTATCTCGGACAACTAGAAAAATAAATAAAAATGTATCGTAATGCGACTTTCCCTAAGACCTTTTAAAAGTTAATTGTATTGACAAAGCTTGCTCTCTTATGTAGTGTCGGCCCAGAAGCGCGCCATGTCGGCGCTCATTAAGGGGATAGAGATGAAGAAGTTCTTTTCATTGTCATTGGTTCTCTTGTTCGCGTCGGCGTCGGCGTTGGCCGCTGGGTCAACTCCTTCGGGGGGCGGAAACTATATTTCCGTCTCGAGATTGTCGTCTGCTTCTGCAACCTTTCGCGGGGGAGACGGTGGGTGCGTCGAGACCGAAGCAAACGTGTACGCGGAGAGATTCTCCAACAAAATCAATCAGGAGATAGCGACGACGAGCACCGTCCTCCATGTCTTCAGCATGACTAGGCGAAACGTCTGCACCAACACCACGGAGTTCAGTGCTGCGCATTGGGTCGGTCCGATCACGAGCTTCACGCACGTCCTGAAAAAAAACACCGATGGAACCGTCAAGGGTACGGCGTCGGTTGTGGCAAATATCCAGGTGGAAGACCAGGTGTCCGGCAATAGTGTGCCGGTATGGCTCAATCTCGTCTGGAACACTTTCGGTGTACGAAGGGACAACAACAACGAGGTGAAAGAAACGTATCCTGAAGGGTTCTACACCCTAACTACAGTTCGTGACACACAAATCGTGTCGTCAGCCGTGGGTTCTGTTTCCGACGGTGCGTACGAGTACGCCGAGCAGTACCAGTCTGCAACCTGGCAGCAGGCGAAGAGCGAGTTCCGTACTAACACGGCGGCACAATAATCCAGCTTTGTCGCCGCAAGCCCCGACGTTCGCGTCGGGGCTTTTTTAATTTATCATTCTTATTTTCGCGCCCAGTCCACCTACCCTTGTTCAACACTCGGTGTTTAACACCTGTTCCAGTTGTTAAACACCTTAAAAACCAGGTTTGAACATTTGGAGTTTTTTAGTTAAAAGGGTAAGGTGCCCAGTTCCCCTTCGAGAGACTTTGCGGTACTGCTCTCTACAAATTTCTGATAACCATCTTTATTTTTAAATTGTTCATCAATGATACCGGGCTGAATTAACTCGTCCCACCGATTATCTTTTATAAAATCTTGGTAACTCGACCAGACATACTGATCTTCTTTATTTTTCCACCCCGCCAATTCTCTAGGATTTCTATGTATATAAGTAGAGAGATAAAGTAGCTGTTCATTAGTTTTAACATGTATCGCCCTATACGGTCCTTGGAAAAGATGCCCAGATTTTTGATATTTTCTATTGTAATACTTTGTGTAACTGTTTAGCACCCTTTGCATATACGAAGCAATTCCACCATCTTCAATTTCCTTTACTAACAAATGGAAGTGATTCGGCATTAGACAGAAAGCGACCAGTTCTACCCTTCTCTTATAAACCACCTCTTTTCTATCCTCTACATTAATGTTAAACACTCGGTGTTTAACAAACCAGTTGGCATGTCTACCTATGTTTGAAAAAACTACTGGTGACTGGAAATACAATATGAGAAATAAGAAACGCACATAGTCTCCTATAGCATGAAAAATTGCTTGCTTTCTCGTTCCCCTGTTACAAATATGATAATGCTCACCAGGAGCAATTCTAATACTTCTCACGCCTTTAATCTTACCATGAAAATGTTTAACACCGAGTGTTGAACATAACCCTATTTAATCATTCTTATTTTCGCGCCGAGTCTATTGAGCCGACCGACGATATTCTCATATCCTCTGTTTATAGCGTAGACATTTCGGAGAGTAGACCTGCCCTTCGCGCCAAGCATGGCGACGAGGAGCATGACGGCGGGTCGGAGCGCTGGCGGGCAGACTATTTGCGTGCCTTGGAGCTTAGTCGGTCCCTCGACGAAGACCCTGTGCGAGTCGGCCAGTTTAACGGAGGCACCCAAGCGGTTGAGTTCGGTGAAGAAGACAGCCCTGTCCTCCCACATCCAGTCGTGGATAAGAGTGATGCCTTCCGCCTGTGTCGCTATCGGCACGAAGAAGGGCAGATTGTCCGTGTTTATCCCCGGGTAAGGTATGGCGTGAATTTTATCGGAGAGAGCCCTGAGTCGAGAGGGTTTTAGCGTGATATCGACGAGTTTGGTCTTCCTATTTTTGGATAGATAAGTTTTGGAAAGGGAAATCTTCTGCCCCATCTTCTCGAGCTTCAGAAGCTCCAGTTTCAAGAAGTCTATCGGCGAGCGCTTCACGACAAGCCCCGAGTGCGTCATAATAGCCGCCGTGACGAAAAACATCGCCTCAATCGGATCCTCGCTGTTGTAGTACTCAATATCTTTTTCTATATTCGGATTACCCTGAATTGCGAGAGTCTTCGTGCCGATACCTTCTATTTTCAGGCCGAGTTGCGTCAAGAAGTGACAGACTTCTAAGGTCATATAATTCTGCTGGGCGAAGTCTATGACCGTTTTTTGAGGCAGAAGCGCCGCGCGCAGGATGGCGTTGGTCGTACCCGTATCGGAAGCTTCGTACATCACCACCTCCTTTTTCGGCGGTTTTACCTTACGAATATCATAGTGATTCTCTTTCGTAATAATTTTTAAACCAAGATCCTCGAGGGCGAAGCGGTGCGCGGCGATCGTCCTCTCCCCCATCTTGCAACCGCCGATGTGAGGGAATTTGAATTGCTTCAGACGGGCGGAGATTGGTCCGATGAGCATCAGGGCCGAACGGATTCTCCCCGTCGAGCGAGTATTGATTCTGTTAAGAAGAAAGTTTTTCGGCGGCGTAATACTTAAGGAGTGTTTGTCTGTCCAGACGACTTTAACATCGAGACTCTTCAGAACCTCTATCAGGCGGTTCACATCCTCTATTCTTGGGATGTTGTGGAGCACGGTTTTCCCGCGATTAACGAGCGACGCCGCGAGGAGCTGGGTGGCGCCATTTTTGGAAGCATTTACGGTAACAGAGCCGGAGAGCCGGCGTCCGCCTTCAATTTCGAAATTGTCACCGTCGTTCCCAGAGCTTTTCATCGCCACAATATAGCATAATTTTATATGCTAAAATCGTTAAATATGGTCTGGGTTACATACGCGCTTCTTTCGGCAGTCTTCGCCGCCCTCGTCGCGATTCTCGCCAAAATGGGGCTCAAGAATGTTGATACGACGCTCGCTACGACTATCCGCGCGATCGTTATGGCAAGCTTCCTCTTGGGTGCCACCCTCTTCTTGGGCAAGCTCCCGTTGCTCAAAGACGTTGGTAATCAGGCACTTGTCTTTATCATTTTCTCCGGCATTGCGGGCGCTCTCTCTTGGCTCTTTTATTTTCTGGCGCTTAAAAACGGACCCGTTGACGGGGTGGCGGCGCTTGATCGCTTGAGCGTCGTCTTCGTCGTAATACTTGCGGCGCTCTTTTTGGGAGAGGCGATGACCCTGAAATCGGTCTT
>JBASCT010000010.1:0-11080 GCA_049651785.1 Minisyncoccia bacterium | reverse complement strand
TCGTTTCTGGGACGCACTTTGACCCTTCGACAATACTCAGGGTCAAGGTGAGGAACTCGAACCTTGAAAAATTAATCCCACCACGAACTAGGTTTCTGAGTTTTGCTTTGTAAGCGGATTCAGGGGTCTTTTCAGGTTTGGAGGTGGATAGATACGCCACTGTTCGATTGTAGAACGGTGGTTAGATGCCTCGCCGAGCAGGCGAGGCGGGCCAAGTGACCCGCCTGAATGTACTTTCAGTACGGGCAGGTTGATTTCATTTGGCAGGACAGCCCCGATGAAGAATCGGGGTCCCGACCAAACGTCGGGAAAAAGTAAAGTGGTTCTTAAGTTTCCTAATGGGAAATTTAAGGGCGTATGGTGGATGCCTTGACTAGAAGATGGTGAGGAAGGACGCGGCTTGGCGGCGATACGCTTCGGGGAGGTGCCTAGCAACCTTTGATCCGGAGATGTCCGAATGGGGAAACCCGTCTGCTTTTGCAGACACTCTGGCACTTTAGCCAGAGAATAGACCCAGTGAAGTAAAACATTTCAGTAACTGGAGGAAAAAAGAACAACAGTTATTTCCCTAGTAGCGGCGAGCGAAAAGGAAAAAGCCCAAACTCAGTTTCATTCTCGCGACATCAATGGCCCGTCCGAATGGATTTCATCCGGGCGGATGGTGTTACGGGAATGATGCTGGGAGTAGTAAGGCGGCGACGTCTCAATTTATTGAGAGAAGAGTGAGAAAATGTCTGGTTAGGTGAAGCTTCTGGAAAGAAGCGCCCTAGACGGTGATAGCCCGGTAACCGAAAATCAGATGTCTCTTTTGTTTCCGTTCTTGAGTACTTCGAGACACGAATGGCTCGGAGGAATCTGCCGGAACTAACCGGTAAGGCTAAATACACTTCTAGATCGATAGTGAACTAGTACCGTGAGGGAAAGGTGAAAAGCAGCCCCGTGAGGGCGGTGAAATAGACCTGAAACCATATGTTTACAAGGAGTCAGCGGGGTGAGTTTATTCGAACCCCTATGGCGTGCCTATTGAAGAATGAGCCAACGAGTTAATGTATACGGCTTGCCTAAGTGCCGATAAAGCACGGAGGCGTAGGGAAACCGAGTGTGAATAGCGCGTTTGTCGTATACATTAGACCCGAAGCCAGAGCGAGCTTGTCATGAGCAGGGTGAACCTCTTGGAAACTTGAGGGGAGGCCCGAACCGGTGAGCCGTGCAATACTCTCGGATGACTTGTGATAAGAAGTGAAAAGCTAATCGAGCCTGGTAATAGCTGGTTCTCTCCGAAACAACTTTTGGGTTGGCGTCGAGCGTTCCTTTTGGTGGTAGAGCACTGGAAGGTCTGGACAGGTCGAAAGATCGCTAGACCTATCAAACTCCGAATACCAGAAGTTAAAGCTCGGCAGTTAGACTCCGGGGGCTAAGCTCCGGCGGTCAAAAAGGAAACAGCCTAGATCTCTATTTAAGGTCCCTAAATTCATGCTAAGTGCACTTAAGGAGGTGAAATTTCTCTGACACTGAGGAAGTTGGCTTAGAAGCAGCCATCTTTTAAAGAAAGCGTAACAGCTCACTCAGTAAGAGATTTTGCACCGCAGATTCATGGGGCTAAGCATGGTACCGAAACTGAGGGTTCCCCGAGTGTTCGCACTTGGGGAGCGGTAGGAGAGTATTCGCATCTGCACTGAAGGCGAAGGGGTGACCCACGCTGGAGCGTTGCGAAGTAAGAATGTTGGCACAAGTAACCACAATGCGGGTGAGAAACCCGCACGCCGAAAGAACAAGGTTTCCCTCTCAACGTTTGTCGGAGAGGGGTTAGTCGGTCCTAAGGAAATGGTGAGAACCGCATCCGATGGACACACGGTTAATATTCCGTGACTGTTTTCGCAAGTGATGGGGTGACGGAGGTGAGTATGTATCGCGCATTATCGGATTTGACGTCCGTGCTTTAAGGAGGTCTTCGAGGTAAATCCCGGAGACACTACTCCAAGAAGAGCGGAAACCTTTGGCCTCGGCCAGGGGGATGATACAAAGCCGCCTTCCAAGAAAATCCTCTAAACTTATTGCGAAAATATCCGTACCGCAAACCGAAACAGGTGTTCAGCTCGAGTAGAGCAAG
The DNA here is from genome assembly GCA_049651785.1 of Minisyncoccia bacterium. Taxonomy (GTDB): domain Bacteria; phylum Patescibacteriota; class Minisyncoccia; order Phycocordibacterales; family Zambryskibacteraceae; genus UBA5004. The sequence goes on along the minus strand of JBASCT010000010.1, from coordinate 8,970 downwards.
GCGAACGAGTGAGACGTCCCCAAGGAACTCGGCAAAAAAGCAGCCGTAACTTCGGAATAAGGCTTCCCCGACGTAAGTCGGGGCGCAGCGAAAGTATCTCTGGCAACTGTTTACCAAAAACACAGCTCCCTGCGAACTCGCAAGAGGATGTATAGGGGGTGACACCTGACCAATGCCATAAGGTTAAACGCGAGGGGTGTAAGTCGTAAGACAAATGCTCATTTGTGTAAGCCCTGGTGAATGTCGGCCGTAACTATAACGGTCCTAAGGTAGCGAAATTCCTTGTCTGGTAAGTTCAGACGCGCACGAATGGTGTAATGACTGGAGAACTGTCTCGGGGACCTGCTCGGTGAAAATACAATACCGGTGAAGATGCCGGTTTCCTGCAGTTAGACGAAAAGACCCCAGGAGCTTTACTGCAACTTGATATTGAGGATACGGTTACGATGCGTAGCGTAGGTGGGAGACTTTGAAGTGTCGCTTTCGGGCGACATGGAGTCGCAAGTGAAATACCACTCTTCTAGATCGTATTTTCTAACCTCGACGGCAAAAACGTCGAGAGACAGTATCTGGCGGGCAGTTTTAGTGGGGCGCTATCCTCCTAAAAAGTAACGGAGGAGCCTATTAAGGTCGGCTTGGCGCGAATGGAAACCGTGCCTAAAGTGTAATGGCATAAGCCGGCTTGACTGTGAGGCGTACGTGCCGAACAGAGACGAAAGTCGAGCATAGTGAACCGACGGTCCGTGTTAGAGGCGGCCGGAGATTATCGGATAAAAGCTACCCTGGGGATAACAGGCTGGTTGCGCCTAAGCGTCCATAGCGACGGCGCAGTTCGGCACCTCGATGTCGGCTCAACTTATCCTGGAGGTGGAGAAGCTTCCAAGGGTATGGCTGTTCGCCATTTAAAAAGTTACGTGAGCTGGGTTCAGACCGTTCTTGAGCGAATACAGCAGATTCGCTTCAGAACAGTCTGAATCCCTAGGACTAGAGGAGAGATGAAACCTTTCACGGCGGCTCTCGGTAGCAATATCGAGATGCTCTGTCAGCTGATATCGGTGGAGTCCTAACCCAACATGTGTTAGGATAATACCGAGGGAATCATGAAAAATATTTCGTCAGAACAAAAATCTTATCTCGCAGGCTTTCTAGACGGAGATGGAAGTATCTATGTGCGGCTGAAACCAAACTTAACATATAGGTTTGGGTATCAAATGGTCGCATATATTGCTTTCTTTCAGTCAGCTAAGCACCGAGAAGAGTTTGAGAAAGTGTGTAGAATACTCCCGTACGGGTCGATGAGACTCCGTAATGACGGAATACTTGAGTACACTATCTCTAAACAAGAAGAAATCGCTGATTTCCTCTTGAGCATAAAAGGTTACCTTGTAATGAAAAAACCTCAGGCAGAATTAGTGCTTGAAGTGATGAAATTAAAACAAGGGATCAAAACTCAAAAAGATTTTAATGTTCTGATGAATAAGGTTGACCGATTCAGAGAGTTAAATTACTCAAAGAAGAGGAAGACGAGACTCATGAACCCGTAGAGACTACATGCTGACAATCCCTCATGGGATTAATATATAGTCCATTGCACTTAGTAATAAGTGGAAACAAGCGTGAGACAGGTTGGACTCCTATCTTCTGCAGGCGTTCGATTTTTGAGGGGATTTGACTCTAGTACGAGAGGACCGAGTTGAACCGACCTCTGGTGTACCGGCTCTGGTGCCAACTGGACCGCCGGGTAGCTATGTCGGGAACGGATAAATTCTGAAAGCATCTAAGAATGAAGCCAACCCCAAGATTAGAAATCGTTGAGGGCCCTAGGAGATGACTAGGTTGATAGGCGCCAGGTGTAAGCACGGTAACGTGTTGAGCCGAGGCGTACTAATTGCCCGAATCCCATTAGGAAACGTGGGAATCACAACGGCTAGCGAGGAAATGTGGAAGTTTACTTACACAGAGTCCGAGCGAAGACGTTGTCTGCCATAGAAAATGGTAGACTTTCTTTCTGTCCTGCCAAATGAAATCAATCGATCGAATATTTTGTTTTGGTGGCTTGACGCAGGGGTCACACCCCCGCCCGAATCGTACCGATTCGGTACGGGCGGGCGTTCTGCCCAGTACCAAAGCGTAGCTTGGTACGGGCCAGGCATTCCGACCTGCCCCGTAGTAAATTTTGAGATTCAATAGATTGAAAGTTTGGTTTTGGTGGCTCGACGCAGAGGTCACACCCGTTCTCATTCCGAACACGGCAGTTAAGCTCTGTAGTGCCGATGATACTTGTAAAGGGAAAGTAGGTAGCCGCCAGAACCAAGTTTTCAATCTCAAAATTTTACTATCGGGGACACGGCACCTGCCCGCCGTGCCCAGCAGGCGGGGTTAAGCCCTGTAGTGCCGATGATACTCCCTCGGGGGGAAAGTAGGTAGCCGCCAGAACAAAGTATTTGATACAATAAACTCAATGAACGAATGGTCTATCAGGCGGAAACGAATTATCCTCACCCTTGTTATTCTTGTTCTGGTCTTTCTCGTCGGCTTGCCGCTTGTTTTTCTCCTCTACCAGGCGCCGACCTGTTTTGACGGAAACCAGAATGGCGATGAGACCGGTGTCGACTGTGGTGGCTCTTGCCAGCTTCTCTGTACCGCCGAATCCTTGCCGCTTATTCTCAAGGGCGACCCGCGCATTCTAAAGGTCTCCGATAATACTTACGAAGTAATAGTTTTAATCGAGAACCCGAACCCTTTCGGGGAAATTTACCGCGCCGGCTACACCGTCAGGCTCTATGACTCCCTCTCGTCGGTTCCCGTAAAAGTTATTGAAGGCACCACTCATGTGCCCAAGGGCATCGTCTTCTCCGTCTTCGAAGGGCCGATTACTCTGGATCCGGGCATTACGCCAACCAGGGCGACTTTCGAGTGGAAGGCCGAGGATCTTATCTGGCAGAGAAATGATCTTAAAACTCCGGAACTTATTGTCTCCGAGATTAAGTTTTCGCGTGAAGATACCGCACCCAGACTCGACGCGATTATCAGGAATGTTTCTCTGGAGAACGTCTCGAACATCGACCTGGCGGCGCTTATTTCGAACGATGCCGGGAACGTCTTTGCCGCCTCTAAAACTTTCGTTGACTCCTTGCCATCCGGCGCTTCGGTGCCTATAGTATTCACCTGGTCGGCGCCCTTTAGCGACAGAGTTGTCAATACGGAAATTATTATCCGCATTCTTCCCGACAGAAGTTTTGTCCGCTAACTTGTTTTCCGCGCTGATCTTTGATGAAAGATAATTTTATCCGAAGATTCTGGACGCGGATTCATGTCGACTGGCGCCTGTTCGCGCCCGCTTTCCTCATTTCTCTTGCGGGACTTGTAACGATGAACTCGTTCTCCGACGATGGCGGCTTTTTCTCCAGGCAGAGTCTCTGGCTTTTTCTCTCGGTCATCGTATTTTTTGCTACTACTGCCATTGATTGGCACTTCCTGCGTCGTACCAAGGTCTTGGTCTCCATTTTTCTCGCGACCCTTTTTATTCTCGTCCTGCTTTTGGTGGCTGCTGAGTCGGTAAGAGGGGTCGAGAGCTGGTTTCAATTCGGCTCTTTCGCCGTTCAGCCCTCGGAGCTTGCCAAGCTCGTTTTGGTCCTAATCCTTGCCAAGTATTTCTCCCGTCGGCACATAGAAATCAAAAATATCAGGCACATCATAGTCTCGGGAACATACGCGCTCGTCTTTTTCATTCCGGTTTTTTTCCAGCCGGACTTCGGCGGGGCCATGGTCATTTTCGGTATCTGGTTCGGCATGGTGCTTATTTCAGGAATCTCCAAAAAACACTTAGGCCTCGTGGTCTTTCTTGCTCTGGCTACTTTTGCGTTTCTCTGGACAGCCGTATTTGCTCCGTATCAGAAAGAGCGAATTATTTCATTTCTCAACCCTTTGGCCGATATTCAGGGCACGGGTTACAACGCCTACCAATCGACTATCGCCGTCGGCTCGGGCGAGCTTTTCGGCAAGGGAGTCGGGCAGGGGAGTCAGTCTAAACTGCGCTTTTTGCCGGAATATCAGACCGACTTTATCTTCGCCGCCTTTACCGAAGAGTGGGGATTTTTCGGCGCCATTCTTCTTTTCGCGCTCGTCCTGTTTCTACTCTTGCGCATTATGGCCAATGCCGAAACGGCCGCCTCCAACTTCGAGTCATTCGTGGGCTTGGGAGTCGTTATCTGGCTTTTCTTTCATATCGCCGTTCATACCGGTATGAACATGGGGGTTCTCCCCGTGACTGGTATTACTTTTCCTTTCATGAGTTACGGCGGGTCACACTTACTCGTCGAATGGTTCGCGCTCGGGATTCTTTCCAGTATGGGGCGCCGCTCGCAGGGTCCGCGCTTATGAGTCCCGTCTAACGGGATGAGTAGAGCTTAAACGTTTCTTCCGCCATTCTCTCGAACGAGAATTTTTCTTTTATTTTCTTTTTAAGACCCTCTCCCAGTCTTTGTCTCAAATTTTTGTCCCCGGAAAGAAGCAGAAGCGAAGAAAAGAGCGCTTCCGAATCCTCCGGCCTTACAAGAATGCCGTCAAGACCGTTCTCGATTACCTCAGGAATGCCGCCGACTTCTGTGGCGATAACAGGGAGTCCCGCAAAACCGACTTCGAGGAGAGAGTAGGGCATGGCTTCCGAGCGTGACGAGAGACAGAAGATATCGAAGTCTTTCAAGAAGGAGCGAGCGTTCTCGACGAAGCCCTTGAAAATCACCGAGTCTGAAGTGTTCATATTTTTAGCCATATTTTCAAGATTCAGACGCTCTTCGCCCTCGCCCATTATGACAAGCGTCGCTTTTCTATTTTTAACGAACTTCCCCCAAGCGGCGAGGAGAATATCCAGACCCTTAATTTTATGGAGTTCGGCAATCGTTCCAATAGTGAACGTATCAGTATGGCGCTGAGACATTGGGAATTCTCGTATACCGTTATAAATCAGGGTGAGTTTGTTTTCAACAAAGAGCAGGTCCGCCACGTCGTTTTTTGTTTTTTCCGATACACAGATGGTTTTGTGAGAAAGAAGAATGGTAAGCCAAGCCAAGAATCTGATAAACATTTTCTGCCACTCGGGTCTCGGTTCGTTAAAGGCCCAGCCGTGCGTGGTGAAAATAATTTTTTTTATGCCAACGAGTCTCGCCGCCAAGCCGCCCAAGCCGCCCATTTTCGAGCTATTGATATGAAAGACATCGGGCCGCTCACGCCTCAAGACTTTGGTAAGTTCGAAAAAAGTTTTTATCTCCTTTGTCCAAGAAATGTCGCGCTCAAGACCGGGAATTTTGATGATTCTGATATTTTCTTTTTCTAGCCTCTCGCTGAGCCCTAGCCCCTCGCCCGCAAGAACGGCCACCTCGTGTCCGCGTCTTTTTGCCTCTGTGGCCAGGTCAAAAACATACCGCTGAGCGCCGCCGAAGTTAGCTTTAGTGATACCGAAGAGGATTTTCATCCAGTATAGCCATTATAAAGGTTTTGTTGTACAATGCACGCCTATGAGTTTTCTCAATAGGCGAGAGCCCCTGATTCTTCTTCTGGGTGACCTGGTCTCTTTTGCGGCCGCCCTTTGGCTTGCGCTGCTTATCCGTAGCTTCGAAATCCCGAGCCAAGAAACTTTTCTTCTTCACCTTACTCCATTCGCCATGCTTTTTGTCGTTTGGATTTTCGTTTTCTACATTGCGGGACTCTATGAGAAGCATACGACTATTCTCAAGTCGAAACTTCCCGGCGCCCTTGCTTCAACCCAACTCGTTAACTCCGGGATTGCCGTTGCCTTTTTCTATCTCGTGCCCTTTTTCGGCATTACGCCGAAGATCGTTCTCTTCATCTATCTCGCCATCTCCTTCGGCCTAACTCTTGTCTGGCGCATCTACGGCTACTTCATCATCGGCAAGAGAGAACCGGCCACGGCTATCCTTATCGGCGCCGGCGACGAAATGAAGGAACTTTTCAATGAAGTCAACAATAACCCCGTCTCCCACATCCGCTTCAGCTCATTTGTTGATCTTAACCGCGCCGATGAAAAAGGCTTTTGGGGCGAAATTATCGCCCATATCTATTCCGAAGGCGTCTCGGTCATAGTTATCGACCTTGCCAACAAAAACGTCGAACCCGCTCTGCCCCACCTCTATAACCTTATTTTCTCCAAGATAAGTTTCGTTGATATGCATAAAATCTATGAGGACATCTTCGACCGGATACCTCTCTCTCTTCTAAAATATGACTGGTTTCTCGAAAATATCTCCACCGTCACGCGGGGCGGCTACGACATCCTGAAACGCCTGATGGATATCTTTATCGCCCTGCCGCTCTTCCTTCTGTCTCTGGTTCTTTATCCTCTTTTGGCTCTCGCCATAAAATTTGAGGACGGCGGGCCGATTTTTATCGCTCAGGAGAGAGTGGGGAAGAGCAATAAATCGTTCAAAATTTTAAAGTTCCGCAGTATGTCGCACGATGACAAGGGCGTTTACGGGACAGAACACAAAAATGTAATTACTAAAGTCGGTAATTTCTTGAGGAAAACCCGCATAGATGAATTGCCTCAGCTCTGGAATATTTTAAAAGGCGACCTCTCGCTTATCGGCCCGAGACCAGAGCTGCCCGAGCTTGTTAAGCAATATGAAAAGCAGATTCCTTACTATAATGTCCGTCATCTTATTAAGCCCGGGCTCTCCGGTTGGGCGCAGATTTACCACGACCAGCATCCGCACCACGCCCTTGACTCTCTGGAGACGGCGCACAAGCTCTCATACGACCTTTACTACATCAAGAACCATTCGCTCATGCTTGACGTGAAAATCGCTCTGCGCACGCTCAAAATCCTCGCCTCTATTGCTGGTCGCTAGAAAATCTGACACAATAAAAAATCAAATGACCAAACATATCTGGATAGCGCTCGCTCTCGTTTTGGTCTTTTTTCTCGTTTGGTTTTTTGTCGTAAGGGCCGAGGGTTTGGGTAGCCGCTTTCCGTTTCGCTTCGGGCTGGACCTTGTCGGCGGCACAGAGCTTATTTACCGCGCCGATGTTTCCGAAGCCGACAACGTTGAGGACGCCATGCAGAGTCTCAAAGAGGTGATTGAGCGAAGAGTCAATATCTTCGGCGTCTCCGAACCTCTGGTTCAGACCGAGAGTGCCGGACTCTTGACGGGCAACCGTGACGAACGATTGATTGTCGAGCTTCCCGGTATAACAGACCTCGAGCGCGCGGTTGAGCTTATAGGCAAGACGCCGATTCTCGAATTCCGCTTGGCGCGGGAAAACGCGGAACAAATTCTCGAAGCCAATCCGGAGGCGAGCGTTAACGAACTTTTTGAATCAACGGGACTCTCGGGAAGGTATCTTTCGAGAGCTCGGGTGGAGTTTGATCCGACAACCGGAGCCGCGCTCGTGGGCCTTGATTTCAACTCCGAGGGTGCCGAACTTTTCGCCAAAATTACCCGCGAACACAAAGAGAAAGTGCTCGCCATCGTTCTTGACGGCGTCGTTATTTCTGCCCCGGTTATCATCGACGAGATAAGTGATGGTCAGGCGCAGATTACCGGCCAATTTACTCCGGAAGAGGCAAGGCAATTGGTAAGAGACCTCAATTACGGCGCCCTTCCCGTGCCTATCGAGCTTCTCTCGTCGCAGACGATAGGCGCAACCTTGGGTGAACAAGCCCTCGACGAAGGGGTAAGAGCGGGTATTATCGGCTTTATCGCCCTTTCTCTCTTCATGATTCTCTGGTACCGCCTGCCGGGGCTCGTTGCCGTCGTCGCCCTTGTCTCTTACGCCATTCTCTCGCTCGCTATTTTTAAACTCATTCCTGTCACGCTCACCGCGGCGGGTGTGGCCGGCTTTATTCTCTCTGTTGGCATGGCGGTTGACGCGAATGTCTTAATCTTTGAGCGCGCCAAGGAAGAACTAAAGAAGGGTAAGAGTATCTATGACGCCATTCATGAGGGTTTCGCCCGAGCTTGGCTCTCGATTCGCGACTCGAATATTTCCTCTATCATAACCGCCTTTATCCTTTTCTGGCTCGGCACTTCGGCGGTTAAGGGCTTTGCCCTGACCCTTGGCATCGGCGTTCTTGTCTCGATGTTTACCGCCATTACTCTTTCAAGGACGCTCCTCCTTGCGATAACGTTCGGCGCCGACACTTCGGTCAAGAAATTTTTATTCTCAAACGGCATAAATTTCTCCCGCCCGAACGAATAACATGAAAATAGTAGAGTCCAGAAAAATATTTTTTACCCTCTCCGCGATTCTTATTGGGCTCTCGCTTGCGAGTTTTTTCGCGTTTGGATTCAATTTCGGCATTGATTTCAAGGGTGGCACTTTGACCGAAGTGCGCTTTGAGGGAGAAAGACCGGACAAAACCTCGCTTGAAGAAAAAATTTCGACCCTTGGTCTTGGCGGTTTTTCTCTGCGCCCCTCTGGGGAGGCAAATTATGTTGTTAGAACCAAAGAACTTTCTCGGGAAGAGGCGGGCGCTCTCTTGGAAGTCATGGGCAACCCGACTCTTGAACGCCAGAATACCGTGGGCCCCGTCGCTGGGGCGGAGTTAAGAGGCAAAGCTTTTCAGGCCGTGTCCGTGGCCACGATTCTCATTGTTTTGTTTATTACTTTTGCTTTCCGAAAGGTGTCTCACTCAACTTTGCCGAAAGTCGAGGGAACCAGGGTGCCGTCTTGGAAATACGGACTGGCCACGATCGTGGCGCTTCTTCACGACATTGTCATTCCCGTCGGCATCTTTATCTCCCTTGGACATTTTTACGGACATGAAATTGACCTTCTCTTCGTTTCCGGCATCCTCGCCATTCTCGGCTACTCCGTTCATGACACTATCGTCGTCTTCGATCGTGTCCGCGAGAATCTCCGCTTAAATGACGAAGCAAAAACCATTGAACCGTTTGAGACAACAGTCGGTCGCTCGGTCAAGCAAACCCTCGTTCGTTCAATAAACACCTC
>JBASCT010000009.1:0-15002 GCA_049651785.1 Minisyncoccia bacterium | reverse complement strand
AAGCCCCGAGGAACACGACCTCTCACCCGAAGAAGAGCGAGCCATTGCCGAATATGTAAAAAAAGACCACGACCACGACTTCGTCTTCATCACCGAGTATCACAAGTCCAAGAGCGCCTTCTACCATATGCGTCTCGACGAGAAGTCAGATAGAAGCCGTCGCGCCGACCTCCTTTACAGGGGACTTGAGGTGACGACTCTCGCTCAGCGCGAGCACAGACCAGAAATTCTTGAGAAACAGGCGAAAGAAAAAGGGTTAGACCTTGAGTCGCTCAAAGATTATTTGAACTTCTTCCGCTGGGGCTCTCCGCCGCACGGGGGTGGGGGAGTCGGGCCCGGGCGCTTTATCATGAAGATGCTTGACCTCGCGAACGTCCGCGAAGCGACTTATCTCCCGCGCGACGTTAAGAGACTCAATCCCTAAAGTCCGCCGAGAAGGGGCAAAAACCTTGAAAAACGGCTTAAAATCGCTATAATACAGAGGTGACAGAACGCTCGTATACCGTAAAAACAGACGTCTTCGAAGGTCCGCTCGACCTTCTTTTGGAATTGGTAACGAAGCGTAAGCTCTTCGTCAACGATGTCTCGCTCGCCGAGGTTACCGACGACTTCATAAAGTACCTTGAGAGCCACGAAGAGTTTCCGATCGGGGAATCGGCGGAATTCATCGTTGTCGCCTCTACCCTGATGCTCATCAAGTCCAAGTCGCTCCTCCCCATGATAGACCTCTCGCCGGAAGAGGAGGAAAGTATTCACGACCTTGAAGAACGCCTCTTACTCTACCAGCGGGCTAAAGAGCTCTCGCTCGTCCTTAAGAGTCTTTTCGGCAAAAAAATTATTTTCGATAAAACTCCTGCCAAAAACCCCTTGATAGTTTTCTCTCCGGATTCCAAAACCGATCCAAAAAATTTGTTCGCGGCGCTCGAAAGTATTCTCGAGGCTCTGCCCAAGAAAGATGTCCTGCCGAAAGTGGTGGTGAAGAAAGTTGTCAGTCTTGAGGAGATGATAGAGAGACTTATCGGCAGAGTCTCCCAAGCAAGTAAAGTAAGTTTCAAAGATTTCCACGGCCTGTCTGCGCAGGCAGGCACCAAGGGCAAGCTCGATTACGAAAAGAAGGTCTCTATCATCGTCGGCTTCCTCGCCATGCTTGAGCTCGTCAAGCGCGGCGTTATCCGCGTGACGCAGAAAGAGTCCGGCGACATAGAGATGGAGAACGAATCCGCAAACGAGGTTCTTGTCCGCGACGCAAAAACATCATGACCTTGGAATCAAAAATAGAAGCAGTCCTCCTTTTCAAGAACGAACCAGTTTCGGTCGCGGAACTTGGAAAATGGCTCGGGGAAAAACCCGAAGCGGTAAAAGAGGCGCTCTCGGGCCTATCTCAATCGTATAAAGAGAGAGGCATTGTGCTGGTCACCGACGGCGAATACTCGAGCCTCGGTACCCATCCGGATGCGACGGCTCTTATCGAAAAGCTCCAAAAGGAAGAACTTTCCCGCGAGCTCGGCCGCGCCGGACTCGAGACTCTGGCCATCGTTTTATACAAGGGACCCATCTCGAGGCGTGAGATTGACCATATCCGCGGTGTTAATTCGAGCTTTATTCTCCGCTCGCTTCTTATCCGCGGGCTCATCGAGAGAGTAGAGGGAACGGAGCGAAGCTACACCTACAAGGTGACTCTTAAACTCCTGCAGTATCTTGGTGTTTCCAAACAGGAAGAATTGCCGGAGTTTGAGCGCGCCTTTAAAAAAATGGAAGAGTTTGTTAAAAATACTCCGACCGAAGAAGAAAATGGATAACGAAACTCTAGGTACAAGAGACAACCACACGAGGCTTTTTATCGTCCTTTTGGTAGCGCTCATTCTCCTGCTTCTCGCCTCGTTTATCTTTGACCTCAAGATTGACCGCCGCGACATCTCCGCGCCCTCTGGTACTGCCCTGAAGACCTTCCCCGAAGTTCGGCTCGAGGCTCGCGCCGCCTATGTTTACGATATGAGAAACCAAGAAGTTATTTTCGCCAAAAATGAAAATACCCGCCTCTCCCTCGCCTCGCTTACGAAAGTGATGGCGGCTCTTGTCGCCTCGGAACTCACGCTACCCGAGAGCACGATTAAAATAAGTAACGAAGCTTTAGCCCTCGATGGCGACAGTGGTCTCTATCGAGACGAGCGCTGGCGCCTTCGCGACCTGCTCGACTTTTCCCTCATCACTTCATCCAACGACGGTATGCGGGCGGTAGCGCTTGCCCTCGGCGCCATCTCAAGGTCGGACGCCACCGAGGACCAGATTATCAACGACTTCGTAAGGGAGATGAACGCTAAAGCGAATGAACTTGGTCTCAAGAACACCTATTTCTGGAACGAGACGGGCCTCGACGAATCCGATGTCAAAGGTGGTGCTTATGGAACCGCCAAAGACATCGCGCTCCTTATTGAACACATTCTCTCTGAAAGACCGGAACTTCTGAAGGCAACGAAGGAGCCGGAACGTGTCTTCGAGTCCCTAGACAAGATTGTTCACACTGCCACGAACACCAATAGCATCACGGAGCGGATCCCCGGACTCATCGCCTCAAAGACGGGTGCGACCGACACCGCTGGCGGGAACCTCGTCATCGTCTTTGACCCGGAACTCGGCCGGCCCATCATCATTTCCGTTTTGGGCTCGACGACCGAAGGCCGGTTCAACGACATTGAGACTCTCATTCAAGCGACCCTAGAATATATAACCGATAAATAATATGTGCGGCGTCACAGGGATACTCCGCCCGAGCTCGAAAGATTCAATCAGACAGGCGACTGAGTTTATCAGACATCGCGGGCCCGACGACGAAGGGTTTTTTGAAGACGATGCTATCGCCCTCGGTATGCGGCGGCTCTCTATCATAGACATTAAAGGCGGCAAGCAGCCTATTGTCTCGGAGAACGGCCGCTATTTGATTTTCTTCAACGGTGAAATCTACAACTACAAGGAACTGCGCCAAGAGTTTCTCGGCAGCTTTAAACTTTCCACCGAGAGCGACACGGAAGTCCTGCTTCGCCTCTTTGAACTTAAAGGCCTCGAGGCCTTCGGTCTTTTGCGCGGTATGTTCGCGCTTGTCATCTATGATAAGGAGAAGAAGGAGCTTGTTCTGGCGCGCGACCCCTTCGGCATTAAGCCCCTCTACTACCTCAAAGAAAACGAAAACATTAAGGCCTTTGCCTCCGAGATAAAAAGTTTTTTGGCGTTAGAAAAATTTAGTCCTGAGATAAACGAGGCGGCAGTTTTTAACTATCTTTCCTTCCAATACAATCCCTTGCCCGAGACCTTTTTCAAAAAAGTTTTTAAACTGTCTCCCGGACACTTTATGACGATTAAAGCGGAGACAGGGGAATACACGCTCAAAAGTTACTGGAAATTCCGTTTTAAAGCGGAGGCGCGCCAGTCGGAGGAGAGGGCAAGGCAAGAGGTCCTCGAGCGCCTAGAAGACTCGGTCTCGCATCATATGATTGCCGACGTGCCGGTTGGAGCCTTTCTCTCCGGCGGTATTGATTCCTCTATTATCGCCACTCTGATGCAGAAGGAGAGGGGAGTCGGAAAGATAAAAACATTCAATGTCGGTTTCGGCGCGACGACCGAAGCGCGCGAGGCCTGGGAGACCGCGAGAGTCCTCGGGACCGAGCACCATGAAGTCAACATAGAATCCGAAGAATATTTCAAAAACTTGTCGAAGGTCGTCTGGCACTTCGACGAGCCGGTGGCCGACCCTTCCGCCGTGGGGCTATACTTTCTCGCGCGCGAAGCCTCGAAGCATGTCAAAGTGGTGCTCTCGGGCGAGGGCGCCGACGAGCTTTTCGGCGGCTACAATATCTACCTTGAGCCCTTCGCCAGACAAAAGATTGCCTGGCTGCCGAAAAAAATTATTAAAATTATTTTGGGCCTACCCTTCGAATTTAGAGGTAAAAACTATCTCAAGCGCGCCTCGGAGCGTCTTGAAGACTGGTATATCGGCAACGCCTCAATCTTTAAAAAAGACGAGGTAAAAAGGCTCTGGCGGGGGAGGGGGGCGGAAACTTTTTCGCTCGGGAGTCTTTATAAAGAAGCCGGGCCGCTAAGCGAGCCGACAAAGATGCAGTATATAGATATTAATACCTGGCTTGTCGGCGATATTCTCGCTAAGGCGGACAAAATGAGCATGGCGCACTCTCTCGAGCTGCGCGTCCCGTTTCTCGACAAAGAGATAGCAGAACTTGCCGCCGCTCTGCCGGATAGACTCAAGTGGCGTCACGGCGAGACAAAGTTTATTCTCCGCGAGGCCTGCCGCGGGCTCTTGCCGGAGACCACGCGCCGGAGAAAAAAGCTCGGCTTTCCGACGCCGGTGGGGCACTGGTTTGCCGGTAATCAGGAATGGGCGCGAGAAACAATCCTCGGAAACGCTTTGATCAAGGCGAAATTCGACACGGAATATATCAAGGAAATTTTTGCTGAACACGCGAAGGGTCGCCGCGACAACGGGAGAAAAATTTACCTCCTGCTTATCCTTGCCATCTGGTACAATGTCTTTATCCTAAAACAGAAACCTTAATGGACGTAATTAAAGTTATTCTGCCGACGGTCCTCTCGTTTTTCATCGGCCTCGCCGTAACGCCTTTTTTCACGCGCTTTTTCCATCGGTACCGCCTGTGGAAGAAATTGCCGAGAACGGAAGAAGAGACCAACAAGGCCTTCAGCGACCTGCATGACCCGGAAAACGAGACGAGAACGCCCCGCCTCGGCGGCGTGATTATCTGGGTGGCGGTGTTTCTCGCGATTTCTCTGATTTATCTTATTTCGGGTTTCTTTCCGAGCGAGTTGACCGAGAAACTAAACTTCCTTTCGCGAAGCCAAACTCTGGTGCCCCTCGGTGCCTTCTTCTTCGCGGCGCTTCTCGGACTGCTGGACGACCTAATCCAGATTTCCGGTAAAGGCGCGACGTACGAACACGACGTCTTGTACCGGAAAGTGAAAATCGCCTTCGTGACACTCATCGGCGTCGTGGTCGGCTGGTGGTTTTATTTTAAAATCGACTTTAGCTCGGTCCACATACCTTTCTGGGGCGACTTGGAGCTTGGCCTTCTCTTCATACCGTTCTTTATCTTAGTCATGCTTGCGACCTTTTCAACCTCCGTCATTGACGGCATCGACGGGCTTGCGGGCGGTGTTTTGGTCCCCATTTTCACGGCCTTTGCCGCCATCGCCTTAATCAATAACCAGATAGACATCTCGGCTCTCTCGGGCGCCATTGCCGGCGGCATCCTGGCCTTCCTGTGGTTCAACGTGCCGCCAGCGCGCTTTTACATGGGTGAGACTGGGATGATGGCGCTCACCGTCGTCCTTTCGGTTATCGCGTTTCTCACGAATTCGGTGCTTCTTTTGCCGATTATCGCCCTGCCGCTTGTGGCTACCTCGCTCTCCGTTATTATTCAGATAGTTGGCTTCAAATTTTTCGGCGGGCGCCGTGTCTTCAGAGTCTCGCCCCTGCACCACCACTTCCAGGCGCTCGGCTGGTCTAAGGAGCGGATTGTCATGCGCTACTGGATTGTCTCATTTGTCTCGGCGCTCACGGGTGTCATTATTGCTCTTGTGAGCTAGATATTTTAAAATCAATCAGCGATAAAAAAAGATAAAAAATGAAAACACCCAAAAAAGTACCCGAAGTAATTTTCAAAACCCGCGTTCGCGATGAAAAAATCAAGGGAGACAATCCCTATCGTTGGCAAGATGTCTCGACCGACGATCTCTTCAAGGGCAAGAAGATCGTGGTTTTCTCCCTGCCGGGCGCCTTTACGCCGACTTGCTCCTCAACCCATCTGCCCGGCTACGAGGCCAAGTACGATGAACTGAAAGCTTTAGGCGTCGACGAAGTTTATTGTGTTTCGGTCAACGACGCCTTTGTCATGAATCAGTGGGCGAAGAGCCAGGGAGTGACGAATGTCAAAATGATTCCCGATGGCTCCGCCCTTTTCACCAAAGGCATGAATATGCTTGTGAAGAAAGACGACCTCGGCTTTGGCGAGCGCTCCTGGCGCTACAGCATGTATGTGGTCGACAAAGAGATAAAGAAAGTTTTCGCCGAAGAAGGTTTTGGCGATAATTGTCCGACTGATCCCTTCGCCGTCTCGGATGTCGACACGATTATTAAGTATCTCAAAGAATCGGCTAAAAATGAGTGAGAAAGGAAAAAGCTACGCGCCCGTCGTCCTTAGGCTCGGCACGGCCCTAGTCTTCCTCTGGTTTGGCGTCTCCCAGCTTCTCGACGCAAGCAATTGGACAGGCTGGCTACCGGAGTACGCGGCAAATCTGCCTCTAAATGATGAAACTCTTGTTTATCTAAACGGCGCCTTTGAGGTGTTTTTCGGCTTGCTTTTGCTTTTGGGCCTTGGGACGAGACTGGCCGCCGTTTTATTGAGCATTCACATGGCGCTTATTATTTCGGTTGTCGGCTACTCGGAAATAGGGGTGCGGGATTTCGGAATTTTCGTGGCGGCAGTAGCCGTCGCCCTCAACGGGGCCGATAAGTGGAGCCTAGACCAGAGTGTCAGGCCGAAAAACGATCTCGAAACGCCGTAGCGCTGTTGTTTGATGATATAATCATCGTCAATGGCGGTGAGCCGGCCGAAATTTGACAAACTGTTTCTCATTTTCTCCGTCGCCCTGATGGTGGCGGGCTTTTTTATCTTCAATTCGGCCTCGCTCGCCCTCTTGGCCAAGGAAACTTCAAATTATTCCGACGTCGCCTTCTCCCAGATGGTCATCGGGCTTTTCGGCGGGACAATCGCGCTTATTTTCGCGTCGCGTCTTAAACCCGGCTTCTGGAAGAAGCTCTCTTTTTACATTTTTGTTATTGCCATTATTCTGAATATTCTCGTTCTTCTTCCCAGTGTCGGTTTCGAACACGGCGGCGCCAAGCGCTGGATAGGCGTTTTCGGTCTTTCACTCCAGACTTCCGAAGTCTTGAAGGTCGCTTTTATTATCTACTTCGCCGCTTGGGCTGCCGCGGCTAAGGAGCGTATCAAAACTTTCCGCTATGGACTCCTGCCACTCCTTGGTCTTCTCGGTATTTCAGCGGGGCTCCTTGTCCTGCAGCCGGATACCGACAACCTGATTCTTATCGGTGTTACGGGAGCGGCCATGCTTATTGCTGCCGGCGGTCGGTTGAAACACGTCTTGATAATAGTTCTTATCGGCATCGTGGGGCTCGCGACTCTTTACTTCGTTCACCCGTACATCAAGAACCGTATCAACGCGTTCCTGAATCCGGAACGTGATGTTTATGGCGCCGATTTCCAGGTTAATCAGTCTCTCATCGCCATAGGTTCGGGAGGAATTTTCGGCCGCGGCTTCGGTCAGAGCGTGCAGAAATTTACTTATCTGCCCGAGCCGATAGGGGATTCGGTCTTTGCCGTGGTGGCGGAAGAATTCGGATTCGTCGGCTCGGTTTTGCTTCTTTCCCTCTTCGTGCTCTTCGCCGTCAGGGGACTCAAAATTGCTTCGGAGACGGAAAATTCTTTTGCTAGACTCCTCGTTGTCGGAATTGTTATAATGTTGATATCCCAAGCATTCGTCAATATCGGCGCCATGCTCGGAGTGATTCCCTTGTCAGGCATAACCCTACCGTTTATCTCCCACGGCGGCACCTCACTTTTTATCACCCTGCTTGAAGTAGGCATCGTGCTCTCGGTATCTAGAAACAGAGGACTCTAATGCGTATTTTATTCACCGGCGGCGGCTCAGGCGGGCACTTCTACCCCATAGTCGCGATAGCCGAAGAGCTCAATAATCTGGTCAAGGAAAAAAAGCTCTTGGGGCTCGAGCTTTTTTACATGTCCTACACCCCTTACAACGCCGGCATCCTCTTCGAGCACGGTATTGTCTATAAGAAAAACAGCGCCGGCAAGATGCGCCGTTATTTTTCCATTCTCAATTTCTTCGACCTCTTTAAGACGGCTTGGGGTATTTTCGTCTCCATTATCCAGGTTTACCGACTCTATCCGGATATCGTTTTCGGCAAGGGCGGTTACGCGAGCTTTCCCGTACTCTTCGCCGCCCGGCTCCTACGGATACCGGTGATAATCCACGAGTCTGACACGGTACCGGGTCGGGTGAACGCCTGGGCCGGGAAGTTCGCCGCCCGTATCGCCGTCTCATACAAAGAAGCGGCCAAGTTTTTCCCCACCGATCGGGTAGCATTCACGAGTCAGCCCGTGCGCGCCGAAATCGCCATGCCTCTCGTCGACGGGGCAAGGGAGTTTTTGAAAATCGGCAATGACGTGCCCGTGATTCTTGTCCTTGGCGGCTCTATGGGCGCCGAAAAAATAAACGAAACAATTTTTGAAGGTCTCAAAAATATGGTTGCCAAATATACCGTGCTTCACCAAACGGGTAAAAATAATTATGTGGAAGCCAGGACCACCGCGGCCGCCGTCCTTTTCGACTCGGAGCATAAGGAACGCTATAAGCCCTTCGATTATCTTAACGCTCTGGCGATACGCATGGCCGCGGGGACTGCCTCTATAGTCGTCTCGCGCGCGGGCTCGACCATTTTTGAAATTGCGGCTTGGGGTCTGCCCTCAATCATTGTTCCGATTGCCGACTCGAATGGCGACCACCAGCGACAAAACGCGTTCGCCTACGCCCGCGCCGGCGCTTGTGAAGTGATAGAAGAGACGAATCTAAGACCGAATATCCTGCTTTCCGAAATTGATCGCCTGATGTCTAAAGTCGAAGAACAGGAGAAAATGAAGGTCGCCGCTAAGGCATTTTACCGACCGAACGCCGCGAGACTGGTTGCCGAAGAAATTCTCAAAATCGCTCTTGAGCACGAAATAGCAAAATGAAGCAGAGAATCATCACCCGATTTCCGCCCTCGCCGACAGGCCCCATCCACATCGGCAACGTGAGGACGGCCCTCTTCAACTATCTCTACGCCAAGTACCACGGTGGGCAATTTATATTAAGAATCGAGGATACGGACAAAGCGCGCTCGAAACCAGAGTTTGAAGAGGGGATACTCGAGAGTCTTTCCTGGCTCGGTCTCAAACATGACGGTGAAGTTTTTCGCCAATCCGAGAGAGGTACCGTTTATAAAAAATACCTTGATAAACTTATCGCCGAAAATAAGGCTTACCTTTCTCTCGAGGATGAAGGCGAGAATAGGGAAGTGATCCGATTCAAGAACCCGAATCAAAAGATTGTCTTCGAGGACTTGGTGCGCGGCGAAGTCTCTTTTGACACGACGGAGCTCGGGGACTTTATCATTGCCAGGAACAAAAATGAACCCCTCTATCACCTGGCTGTCGTAATCGACGACTTCGAGTCCGGCGTCACGCACGTCATCCGCGGTGAAGACCATGTCTCAAACACTCCGAGACAAATCCTTATTCAAGAAGCTTTAGGCGCGCCGCGGCCGATTTATGCCCACCTGCCTCTGATTCTTGCGAGTGACCGCTCCAAACTTTCTAAGAGAAAACACGGCGAATCGGTCTCTCTCGACTATTACCGCAAGAAAGGTTATCTCGCCGAAGCCCTAATAAACTATCTGGCCCTGCTCGGCTGGAATCCCGGCACCAACGAAGAAATCTTTACTCTCGAGAAGCTTGTTAAAGTTTTTGATATCGCCAAGATTCAGAAAGGCGGCGCGGTCTTCGACGAACGCAAGCTCGACTGGGTTAACCGCGAGCATATAAAGCTCCTGCCGGAAAGCGAGCGAAGGAAACTCGCCCTGAAGGACTTTAATCTGAAGGCAGTTCCCAAGCTCGATAAAAATAAAATCGCCTGGAAAAATGTTAGTGAAAAAGAAACTCTCGAACACCTAACGAAAGCAAAAGAAATTATTGAAAGTGGGGGAGGGGAAAAAGAAATTATGAAATATGCAGAAAGCGGAGGGAAGGCCCGCCCGACTGAACACCAGCCCGACAGAGTCATTCTGGCGGGGTCGTTCGGGCGGGGGAATGTTTTGTGGCCCGTGCGCTACGCCCTTTCCGGTAAGGATGTCTCGCCTGACCCGTTTACTCTGATTGCGGCTCTGGGTCCTCTCGAGTCTGTCCGAAGACTCGACGAGGCCATCAAGCTTTTAGACAATAAATGAAGAAGTTTGCGATTTACTTAATACCGATTCTCGTCTTTCTCTCTCCTTTCGTCTCTCTTGCCGCCACCCAGAGCGAATTGGAGCTCGAGATAGGGAGAGTCCAAAGAGAGCGTGAGAACCTCATCGCCGAGCAAAAGCGTCTCGAGGCGGAACTCGAGGTGATCAATAAAGAGAGCCAGACCCTCGGTAATGCCGTCAAGTCGCTCGACGCCACGAGAAAGAAAATTCTCGCCGATATCAACGTAACCCAGTCGAAAATCAACTCAACCAATCTCGCCATAGAGTCTCTTGAAAACAAGATGGGCGAAAAAGAGGCGCAAATCGCGACACATAAGAAAGCCATCGCTCAGGCGCTTCAAACTCTCTCGCAGTATGATTCACGCCCCATGGTTCTCGACCTCCTTGCTTCCGCCAAAATCTCCGATGTCTGGCACGACCGAAGCGAGCTTGAGAGTCTCGGCGTTAAGATGGAAGAAGAGATAAAATCGTTGCGCGAAACAAAAAAGGTCCTGGACCAGGAAAAAAAGCAAAGGGAGCGAGTAAAAGGGGAGCAGTTGAGTCTCAAGGGGCAATTGAGCGGACAGAAATCAGTGGTGGAAGAAAACCAGAAAGCTAAAGAAAAACTTCTTGCCGACTCCAAGAGTAAAGAAGTCGAGTACCAGAAACTTTTGGCGGAAAACACTGCAAGGCAAAAGCAATTTGAGGATGACCTTTCCCGCCTTGAAATAGAGTTAAGAATTACTCTTGATCCGTCTCTTATCCCAGATAGAAAACGTGGTGTTTTATCTTGGCCACTTGAAAACATTTTTGTAACTCAAACCTTTGGTGACACTGACTTTGCCAGAAGCGGTGCCTATAACGGCAAAGGACACCCCGGAGTGGATTTTCGAGCTTCCATGGGCACACCAGTTAAGGCGGTTTACTCTGGAGTTATACAAGGTGTTGTCAATATGGATGAGAAGAATATTCAATACAGAAGAGAAGGAAAGCCCGAATGTATTGCGTACGGTCGCTGGATACTTATAAAGCACGGTAATGGACTTTCAAGTCTGTATGCCCATCTTTCTGCTTCTTTAGTTAAGGTGGGTCAGACCGTTAGAGCAGGGGACATAATTGGCTATTCTGGTGGCGCATTCAGAGCAAATGGTTCAGGGTACTCGACTGCTCCACATCTCCACCTCGGCCTATTTGCCTCGCAAGGAGTGGAAATTCGTCAATTCACCGAAAGTCGGGGTGGCTGTAAAGAAACGTATGTGCCCGTAGCTCTGGGTCAAAACGCCTATCTTGACCCGCTTGATTATCTGCCGTCTATTTAATAGACTCTAGGTTATGGAAAGAAACAGGGGCTTCATAGGCTGGCTTATCCTCATCATCGTCGCTTTGGCGTTGCTTAAGTACTTCTTTAACTGGTCGATATTCGACGCGGCCGCGACCGAAGAAGGGAAAGAGACGATTACTTATATAAAAAATATTATCGACACCGTTTGGTCATATCTTGAAAAACCGGTTATGTGGCTCTGGGATAGGGTAGTGGAGCTTTTCACCGAACGGGGTAGCGGCTTCTTGCCGACCGAATAATTACTGTCATGAAGGTTCTCAAAATCATTATTTTTTTCGTATTGGCGCCGATCTATGTGCCCCTCTACTTCATAATGAACTTTACCTTTAACTGGTGGGCGGAACTTCTCGGTGAATAGAGCTTTTAAAGAACTCTCTCGATTTTCATACCGCGCGAGCCCTTTAAAAGGATGGTATAGCCGGAAAAATTTTGTTTCGAAAGCCAATCTCTTGCCTCGGCGGAATCCGCGAAGGCGAGCCCCTTGAAACCGGTTTTTCCAAGTACCTGTTTAAAGTGTTTCCCGACGAAGACTGCGAAATCAATGGGTTTGCCGACAAGAGACTTAATAATTTTTTCGTGCTCCGCTTCGGCGTAAGAGCCGAGCTCGAGCATATCGCCGAGAATTAGGCCGCGGGGGCTGGGCGCAGTCTCAAAAAAGCTTTCAAGCGAAAGGCTCATACTTGAAGGGTTGGCGTTGTAGCAGTCAACGACGAAAGTGTTTTTACCGCGCTCGACAACCTGGGAGCGGAACTCTCTCGGCTCATACGAAGAGATTGCTTCAAGAGCTTCCTCGCTCTCGATACCGAAGAGTTCCGCGACTCGAAGTGCTCCGTTTATATTTTCTAAATTATATTTTCCGACAAGTTTCGTTTTAAATTTCTTCTGACCGAGAGAGAGGGACAGGGGCAGGGGAGAGAGTACCTTAAGCTCGTAATCGCGGTACGCTATTATCTCGGCGCCATGGGCTTCCGCCCACTCTGATATTTCATTATTGGCCTTCACCACCGCTTCGGGCGAGCCGAAACCCTCGAGATGGTCAAGGCCGCTGTTTGTCACGATGACGTGAGTGGGTCTCGCAATTTTAAGCAGGGCGGTGTGCTCGCCGGGATGATTGGCGCCGATTTCAAAGACTCCGATTTCCGTTTCTTTCCCAAGTGAAAAAAGAGAGAGCGGTACGCCGATTTCGTTATTGAGATTACCTTCAGTCGAGGCAGTCTTGAAGCGCCTGGCTAAAACGAGAGTAACGAGATCTTTGGTCGTTGTTTTACCATTCGAGCCGCCAATGACGATAACGGGGATATTAAAGAGTCCTCGATAACGCCCGGCCATCTCTTGCAGGGTTCCGAGAGAGCTTTCTACAACAAAGACCTTAGGCAGAGAAGAAAATTTTTTATTTTCCGTCACGACGCACTCGGCGCCGTTTTTCAGCGCCTCTTCGACAAAGTCATTGCCGTCAAACGACTCCCCTTTAAGGGCAAAGAATGCGGAGCGGGGGAGGGGTTTCCTCGTATCGGTTGAGATTCTGAAATCAAGTTCCTCGAGTTTCGCCCAGATTTTTTCCGTATCATTCATCAGATTTTCCATTATAAGTGTTTGGTCGGGCGATAACAAAGGTCTCCTTAGGGTCTCGCCACGGCGGCCTAAAGCCCCTTAGAGAGTGTCACAAAAGATATATTGTGCGACACCCAACTATTCTCACTCATCACTCTCCCCCATAACAAAAACCCGCCTAGTCGGCGGGCTTTTGTTTATCTTCGAGCGATTTCCGATTTCGCCCAACAGGCGGATGAAGACATCCAAGGCGCGGCGCCCTCCCTCTCGTAGAGATAACGCGCATATTTGACGTTATCTTCGAGATTGTTGACATCGAGACCCAGCTCCGCCGCGGTTTCGCCGTGGTAGAGAACGTTGATCTGCATCACACCCCTGTCGTAGCTGTTTTCTTCTCCCTTTAGAACGCCACCTTTCGAATCAAGCTGGCGGTAACGGGACTCGCATCCGGCAATTTTTGCCATGAGCGGAATGTCGGCGAAGTAGTCGTTGACGAACCTCTCGACATTGTCGGAATCGGTAATCGGCCCATAGTCTTCAGCTTTGACTTCCTTGGGTGCTTTATCCTCTGTTACTCGGACCCCAGTGTCGCCTGTTACAAGCGAGGGTATCGCAGGTAACACGTCGACGGCCGAAGAAGAAAGACTGAAGAGAAGACTAATGGTCGTGAGCTGTAAAATAACAGTTGGATAAACTTCTAATTTTAGGTTGCCGTTGCCGTCGCCTCTCTCCTAAACAAAAAGTCAGCACCTGCTGACTTGCTTATATCCTAGCACGTCACACCCTTGATGTCAAGAGATTTATGTTGTGAAATTTATATAAAACGGCTCTGTTAAGTCATATTTTAGTAACTTTAACGTGGCTTACAATTAAGAGCCAAGGTGTAGCCGGCCGCTTCGGCTTCGGCAGGGCTCTTAAAGACGATTTTGTTCTCTTCTTTGATCTGTTTTGCCCCCGAACAGTGGAGAAAGTGGTAACGTTCGCCGTTTTTTGAGGCGACAACCTGACTTCCCGAAGGCGGAATGGCCGCCCTCTTGTCATCCGCCGAGGTACTCTCGCCAGCTACCATGGGCACGGAAGCAGTAAGAGACGTGTCAAAAACCTGATTTACCGCTTCAAGAGCCGAAGGATCATACTCTATTTTCAGCGCCTCCCTTTCCCCCACTCCCGAGAGCCGGCCTAAGCCGAAGGAGAGAACGGATATAAGAACGATAACCAGAGGCAAAAAGAGCTTTCGAAACAAGGGAAATCTCACCACTTCCCCGGTTTCGTCGTAAGAAACCTCGTTATTCTTGATTTTTGTAGGTGGTTGGTCTATACTCATCGGACGCTAATATAGTACAAAATGGCACATAAAAAGTCAGCAGGCACAACTAAAAACGGCCGGGATTCGAATCCGAAGTATCTCGGTATTAAAATTACCCCAGGCGCCAAGGCCAAAATTGGCGCGGTTCTCTTGCGTCAGCGAGGCTCCGACGTCCTACCCGGCAGGAACGTTTCGATCGGAAAGGACCACACCCTCTTTGCCACCGCCGAAGGCACGGTCGCGATAAGCTACAAACGCAAAGTTCACTTCGACAACAAAATTATAAAAAAGAAGATTATGAGCGTGCTACCTCAAGCATAAAACGCGTTTCCTTCCCCTCTTCTACGGCAATCGGCACTTCAAAGGTGCCAATTTCTTTTATAGGTTCTTCGAGTCTGATATGTTTGGCTTCTATTTCGACCCCCTTCGCCGCCGAGAGCAGTTTGCTTATCTTTTCTTCATCGAGCGCGGCAAAGAGGTGCCCCTTGTCATTTGCTCTTACTCTGATAGTAATTTTTTCTCCCGCCACGGCGTGAGTATCTCTCGAGAGTCTCTCGGCTTTCTCTTCCCGTCTCCCCTCTTCTTTTTCTTTCAGAACTCTCACGGCCGTGGCGCTAGTACTTGAGAGCGGCACGGCCAGTTTTTGTGGTATTAGAAAATTTGCGCCGTAGCCGTCAGAGACCTCTTTCTCTTCGAACCTC
>JBASCT010000008.1:0-6568 GCA_049651785.1 Minisyncoccia bacterium | reverse complement strand
CCTAAGACAAGCGAATGAGGCGGCCTGATCGTGAGCCTCTCCGCTGCTCGACCCCGTCAAAAGATTGGCGGAGTGCTGCCTTCCGCCGCGAGCGGGCGAGTTCTTCGTCGAGTTGCGCATGTTGGCGGTCGTGATCTCCAGTCAGGTCGTTGTTGTGGACCGCGGCATCCGTACCGCGGCGTCGCGTCGTGGTCGTCAGCAGCGCAGTGCGCGCAGCCCGTCGACGCCGCGGAAGAGAGCTGGCAGCCATCGGTTGTAGGCCATGAGCCGGAAGACGATGCGGCGCCCGGTGCGCACGATCTGCGCAGGGATGCGGATCATCGCGTTCAGGAAGGTGCGAAACTCCATGCGAAGCAGCGACTGCTGTTCGTCGCAGTAGCGGTCGCGCCAGCGGCCCGTCGTCGGCAGCAACAAGGCGAACCACGCCTTCATGCTCCACGCGAGCGAGGTCATGACCATGTAGGCCCAGTTGCTGACGAGGGTGTCGACCGGCGCCCGCAGCGAGCGGACGTCGCCCTTCAGTTGGGCGTTGAGGTTCTCCTGGTTGCAGCGGTCGTTGGCGCTGGCAACCACGTCGGCGATCGTCAGGTCGCGACGGTTGGTGATGTAGAAGAAGTAGCGCGTCTGCGGGTAGAGCAGCTTCTGACCGCGCTCGACGGTGATGGTCTTGCGCAGCACGACCATGCGGTACGTCGTCTTGCACGCCGTCGGCTGGTAGTCGAACTCCGCGACGTCCTCCTTCACGAGGTAGAAGTTGAGGTACTCCTTCTGCTCGACGATGCGCGCCTTGACGTTCTCTCGCGGCGTGCGCGGCTCGGTCTTCACCTCGTAGCGAGGCTGCCGCTCCAGTCGCTGCCAAGCGCCCTCCGGCAGCGAATCGGCCTTGTCCACGAGGTTCGGCACCGCGTCGTAGCCGAACACGAACTGCACCTTCTGGCCGTGCCAACGATCGAGGTGCTGCGTCTGCGAGAAGTCGGTGTCGCCGCGCAGCAGCACGCTCTTGAAGCCGGCACGGCGCACCAGCGCGATGGCCTGATCGAATCGTTCCGCAGCACCCTGCTGCGAGCTGCTGTTGGCGCCGCGGTTCACGAGGAAGAGCGGCTCGTTGGTGTTCGCCAGCGAGACGTTCAGCACGTTGAAGCCCCACGTGCCCTTGTAGGAGAGGCCCATGCCTTCCTTGCACTCGCCGTCGGTCGCGACCTCCGTTCCATCCGCTTCGATGATCGCCTGCTCGAAGAACGCCGCGGGTTGCCGTTGCCAGACCTTCAGCCGAGTCTCGTTGAACACGTCCTGCAACGCGTCGACGTGTTCCATGGTGAAGCGCCGGCAGAAGTCGCCGGCCGTCGTCGGATCGGGGATGCGCTGCGCGCCAACCGCGTCGAGGAAGCCTTCGCTCGTTCGCAGCAGCTCGAGGTCCTCGATGCACGTCCCGCCAGCAAGCGTGTTGTACGCCAGGTTCAGCACGTGATCGGACTCGCTGTAGGGCAGATGCACCTTCAGCAACCGCAGCCTGTCGTCGATCGCGGCGGCCAAGCCGAGCTTCTGCGCCAGCTGCTGCATGGCCCCGATCCCGCCGGCCGCGATCGCGCGGTCGCGCGACGACAGCTCGTAGTGGATGTTCTTCGCCGAGAGCATCGGCTTGTCCTGCGGCGACCAGACCCGGTCCCGAAGACGATGCTCGATCCGTTGCTTGCTCCGCCGCAGCTCGCGTCTAAAGTTGATCTTCACTCGAAACGCCCCTCCCAGGGCATCGTGGTTTGTTGTGGCAAACGCCATCTTCGCAGTGGGAGGAGGCGTTTCGAGCAGTTTCTTCAGCCGGCGCGGAGTCGCGTCACGCTGGTTCCAGGACTACTGGACGACCTGCCAGATGGCGCAGGTGATGCTTGTCCGAATCTCACCTAGCGGTGTGGTGAACGGGTTCATTCCGACCACGGTCGTACTACCGGTAACCGACTTGGCGTTCGACGCGTCCCAGGATCACATCTGGCTGTTCCGGACTGGCTCACAACCGCGGGTCTATCACGCGATCACGGGGGCGCTGGTCGGATTGGGCGGGGCTGGATTCGCGGCGCGCGGCATTGCCTGGGACGGAGCCAGCCGCGTGGTTGTCGATTCGCTCATGGGGCACTTCGACACGACTTCGTTCGCGTGGGTGCCGTCGACGACTGCAGTAGTCCCCTACTCCGATGGCGGTTTGATGTTCCTGCCGTCTACCGGGAGGTACATCACCGGTGGAACTGTCCCCGGCGATCCGGGGGGCTTTACATCCTGCGAGTTCCGCGAGCAGCCGGACCTCGGCTCATCCTCGCCGCCCGTCGAGGCGACCATGCCCCCCGACTTGTCGCTGTCGAGCGGCGCCTCTGGCAGGGGCGGCAACCTGGCGGGCTGTGAAGCGTGGTACAACGCGGCATCGGGCGAATGGCTTGGCGTCTTCTGCCAGAGGAACACGGTTGGCGACGCCGTCATCTACACGTGCAGGATGCCCGCGGCCACCGCCAGCGGATGCAGCGGTCCGAAGTTCGCGAGGGGGCCAGCCATCGTCCAATCGAATCTGTTCGCCGGTGCGCGACAGGCCAGTGGGTTCGCATGGCTCGTCGTGGCATTCGGCCCCGGTTCGGTCACGCACCCGATCTTCGCGCCGGGATGTACGTTCCTCCTGGATCCAGGCAGTGCCCTCTTGCTTGGTGCCTTCCTTCCGGACTTCAGCGGCAACGTCTCAGGCGGCACGTCGGTGCCTGTGGCAGCAGCCCTGCACGAACTTCCGCTGTGGTTCCAGTGGGCGACCCTCAGCTTCACCGTCGGGGCATTCGAGCTCAGCGAGATGCGCGTGGCTGCCGTTAAACAGTTCTAGGTCTTCGCCGGCCAGCCCGCCGGCGTGCGTCTGCGCGGGCTCGCCGTGCGGGCCGCCACCCACGCCTTCTGCTTGTCCCAGTCCAGGATCCTGGTCAGGACCCTCAACTCCTTGTCGCCGAACTCCAACTCGCCGAGCAGGATGGCGGTCTGGATGTCGGGGCAGAGTAGGCGCAACGAGGCCAAGTGCGTGACCCGCACCTGCGACAAGTTCAACATCGTGGCGGCGGCCGTGTAGTCGCGAACCAGTCCGCGATCGATCAACGCCTCGATCTTGTACGCGAGGGCCAAGTTCCTGGCCGCGCACGATGGGGCCTCGGTCGCTTCGGCCGTTGGCTTCTTGGGCGCGGGGTCGCGGTCGACGAACTGGGCTTTGATGTTCATGTCGTGCTCCGTGCTTCGGCGGCCAACGCCGCGATGCCGGCGGGCCGCAGTTCGATGTCGGTCTGGCGGGTGCCCGGGTCGAACGTGATGCTCGCGATCAGCAACCGCAAGACCCGTTCGCGCTCGGCCGGGAACAACGCGCCGAACACCGGCACGAAGCCGCCGAGTGCCGCCCGAAGGTTCGGTTCGGTCGCGAGGTCGAGTGCGTCGCGTTCGACCCGGGCCTCGGCGAGCCGCTCGACCAGGGCGCGAAGGTCGGCATGCACGTCCGCGCCGCGCTGCACCTCGGCTTCGAGGCGCTGGCGTTCGCGCTCGCCCCGGCGCAGTTCGGCGTCGAGCTGGACACGCTGTTCCTCGGCACGCCGCTCGACCGCCTCGGCGGTCTTGGCCAGGAGGTGTTCGTCGGTGCCGATCGCGCGGATCTGCGCCACGATGAACTCCTCGAACTTGCCGGCGGGCACGCGGGCGTTGGGGCACGCCTCCGGCCCTTCGTTGTGCAACTTGCTGCAGCAGTAGTAGCCGTAGCGCTTGGTGCCACGCGTCGAGAAGACGTGCATCATCGGCGAGTCGCAGCGCGCGCAGCGGATCAACCCGCGCAACAGCGCCGACGTCTTGTTCCTCATCGTGGTGCTTCCGTTCGCGTTGTCGCTCAACTGCCGCTGCACCGCGTCCCACAGCGACTGCTCGACGATCGGCGTGTGGGCGCCGGTCACCAGCTCGGTGCCGCAGCGAAGGTGGCCAGTGTAGAGCGGGTTGCGCAGCAGCGCGGACAACGTGTTCTTCGAGAACGGCTGGCCGCCGATCTGCCTGCCGGCCCGAGTCGTGATCGACTTGTTCCGCCACCCGCGGCGCCGAAGCTCGGCGACCGCTTCGCGCAGGCAACCGCGTTCGACGTAGAGCTGGTAGATCGCGCGCACCTGCTGCGCCTCGTCGTCGTTCACGATCAACCGCTTCTGCTCGACGGTGTAGCCCAGGACGCAGCGACCGCCGGTGAACGCGCCACGCGCACGCGTTGCGCGGATCTTGTCGAGAACGCGCGCGGCGGTCGTTTCCCTTTCGAACTGGCTGAACAGGATCAACTGGTTCAGCACGAGCCGACCTGTCGGCGTCGTCGTGTTGAACTGCTCGGTGACGCTCACGAACGTGACGCCGTACTTCTCGAACAGCTTCAGGATGCCGACGTAGTCCGCGAAGGAGCGGCTCAACCTGTCGATGCGATAGACCGCGACGCAGTCGATCCTTTTCGCCGCGATGTCCGCGAGCAGCCGCCGGAAAGCCGGCCGGTCTGTTGTTGCGCCCGAGAAGCCACCATCGTCGTAACGCTCCGGCAGCGCCACCCAGCCGGCGCCGCGCTGACTCGCGATGAAGGCTTCGACGGCCTGCCTCTGCGCGTCGATCGAGTTGAACTCCTGATCGAGGCCCTGGGCGTGGCTCTTCCTGCAGTATGCCGCGACCCTGATCGTGCGTGGTGGCGCGACCGTCGTCACGAGGCAGCACCCCGCTTCACGAGGCCGAAGAAGATCTTCGGGTTCCAGTTCGCGTTCGTGATCGCCCGCACGGCTGCGGTGAGCGAACCGTGGACGATTCCGTTCGTAAGGAAGCCGCCATCGACAACCTCGACGCGCACGGCAGTGCCGCGCCACTCGCGCGTGAACACCGTGCCGACCCTCGGCGTCGTCGCATCGGAGTACGCGGCCGCTGGCTTCGGTCGTGGGCGTGCCGCTGGCGTGGCGAGCGGCAAGTCGATCGCGGCGACGAGCTCGTCGAGCCGAGTCCGGGCGCGGTCACCGAGTTCGCCGAGTTCGCGGGCCTGAATTGCCCAGGAGAGCCGCCGCCGCAACCACGCGACGTTGCGCACGCGCGGCGGCGTGCCGAACAGCTCGACGTAGCGCGCGGCGAGTACCGCGGCGGGCAGCGCCTGTAGCTCGACGATCTGCTTGGAGATGGTGCTCATGCTGGTGTCCCGCTCCGCGGGCTACGAACCCGAGAGCGACCACATGGAGCCTCGACTCGGCCAACCCCAGCAAGCCGGTTCTGCGCGATCTTCGAGTCCCGCTCGGCCGCCGCCGCCAGATCGGCCTTGCGCTGCGCGACGAAATGGCGCTGGACGCCGCGCGCCAACAGCTCGGCGAGTTCGGCGAAGCGCTCGGGCTCGGTCATCGCGGCGGGGTCGATGCTGATCATGGCACGAACTCCTCCTGGGCACCGAAGTCTGCTCGGCTGGCGAGCTGCTCGAACACCTGCTGCTGGATCGCGACTCGTACCTCGTCCGTGAGCGGCCTGACGATCGAGTGCTTCTCGCCGTTCTTCGCCGTTCGGCTCGGAAACGCGAGCACCCGCCTGCCATCTGCGGTGTTCCTCAGCGTGACGTTGTCGATCACGCACGACGCCATCTCGAGCGCGATCCAGCCGAGCAACCCGGCACGGCGGTCCTCGATCGCCGCCCTCTTCCAACTACGAACGCGAATCACCGGAGCAACCATTCATCCCTCCCTTGCCATCCAAGCGCTCGACCTGCCGACGAAGGCGATCGAGTCGAATCCAAAGCAGCAGCGACCAGCCGCATACGTCCTCGAGTTCCTGCTGGATCTCGTCGACGAGCTCGGCGGAGGGGCGCAGCGACAGGCAGCGGTCGGGCCAGCCAACAGGCAGCGACGCGAACAGCTGAGCCGTCGGCGTGGGGTGGCTGTGGTCCCGCTCGTACCGTCAGTACCGCCAGTGGCGGTCGTACTGACGCCAGTACGGGTCCGCACGCGTGTGCGCGCGTGTGCGCCTGCGCGTACGCGATATGCAATGGGACCGTCAGTGACGGTACTGACGGTACGGGCGGTCATGATCCCCCCGTGCCGACCGCGATGCCGTCGTAGAACGGCACGTTGAGGCTGCCTCGGCGCCTGACGATGCTGGGAATCGCGGCCGACAGGTCGCGCAGGAAGATCGACTTCGTCGATGGGTTGGTGCGACCATCCGCCGCGCACCAAGCCAGCCACGCGCGGTACAGGGCGTCAGCGTGGGCCCGGAAGTCGGGACCGGACCCCAGCACGCACCGTTCGCGAACGAACGCGGTCACGGGCGAGCTCAGGTCCTCGATCTCGGCGATGACCTCGCGCGACGACGCGGGCTCGACGAATCGCCCACGCTCATGCAGCCGGTGCCAGCCTTCCAGCGCCCACAGCAGGATGCCCGGCAGCTCGACAAGCAGCTCGCTGGTCAGACTCTTTTTCGACAGTTGCTGGTTCGGCGCGGTCGGACGCTCCCAGGTGATTCGCGAACTGTGCGTCGCTGGCGCGTGAAATGTAGTGCCAACGATCGAGATTCTCCCGGTGGCTCGACG
>JBASCT010000007.1:0-11142 GCA_049651785.1 Minisyncoccia bacterium | reverse complement strand
CTCTAATCTGGGCCGCCTTGGCCTGCCTGTCGCGGAGGACTTGTTCGTAAGTTTTCTCCTTGGTTTGGTTTATCGCCAAAAGATTCTTCTTTTCCGCTTGGTCAATTTCTACTTGTTTCTTGGAATTCTCAAGAGCCGCTCTGGCCGCCGCTTCCTGCTCTTTCTTTTTATTAAGCGCCACCTTCTCCGCCTCGGTCAAGCTTTTAACCTCACGCAATTCGTCGAAGAGTTCCGAGAGAGCCTTTTCGGTCGAAGCATAGGTATCGATGTCCACAAAAAATTCGGAAAGATTTTTTTCACTTAAAACTGCCTCAACCAGAGAGTAAGAGGTTATGTCATTAGTTTTTTTGAGAATATCGCCGAGGGCCTTCTTGCCGCGCGTTAAGCGTTCTTCAAGAGAGAGAATCTGGGATTGTTTGACGGCAATATCCTTAGAGAGATTATTAATAGCAATAGTTTTGGCCTTGATGTTGGCCTGAGCGGCATTAATCTTTGCCGTCAAGGCCGCGATGTCTCTCGAGAAAGAGGCGCTGTCTTGCTTGGTTTTATTCAAAATCTCGGTCCACTCGGCAATTTCGCGGTTACAAGCTTCGAGTTCGGCTTCGAGCTGGGCGCGGCTTTTCCCGCCAATTTGATCGGTACAGGCGCTCTGGGCGAAGGAATCTTCTGCCACGGCAAAAAGTCCGACAACAACAAAGAGAATCGGAATTATTTTCAATAAATTAACTTTTAGGAGCTTCCTTTTTGGTCTCGGGAGGTTTGGCTTCATTTGTTTCTTCTTCGGTTTCTTCCTTGCCTTTCTTTTCTACTTCAATCTGGGAAAGGTCGATTGGGGCGGCCTCCTCTTCTTTTTCCTCTCTTGGAGCCGAGACCAAAGCCACTACTTCCTCTGGATTTTCCTCGAGCGTGACGCCATTCGGTAGAACAATATTTTTAGCAAGGACTTGGTCGCCAAAATTTACCATTGAACTTATGTCAATTTCGATACCGTGGGGCAAGTCCTTCGGCATGGCGAGGACCTTGATCTTGTGGAGAACTTTAACCAAGGTGCCGCCGAGCTCCTTGATAGCAGGGGCCACTCCGACGAATTCAATCGGCAGTTCAACCTCGACTTTGTGACCCTTCTCGAAGACGTAAAAATCAGCGTGTCTCGGCGTCCCCGTTACCGGATCAAAATCAACGTCTTGAATAAGGCTCTCTTTCACCCCCTCTGGTGTCTCTAAGTTTACGACGCTATATTCACCCGCCTCTTTCCATACCTTTAAAAAGGCCGTTTTAGGCACGGCAATGGGCGTGGATGCCTCTTTTTTACCGTAAAAGACTGCGGGCACTTTGCCCGCAAGTCTCACTACATCCGGCGCTGTTTTGGTATCCCGTATTTCCGCCTCTAAAGTAAGCATTTCCCCATTTTACTCTAAAGCGACGTGAGACTCAAGATATTCGAGGGTTGCCCCCGTTTTCTTCCTCGGATTGAAAATTCCCTTGGGATCGAAGATTTCCTTGGTTTTTTTGAAGAGCTCCAGAACTTCTGGCTTGTACATTTTGTGCAAATACGGGGTTCTCACGATGCCGTCGTTGTGTTCGCCTGTAATGGAGCCCTTAAACTCCGCGACCAGCGAATAAACTTCCTCCCCCACCCTCTTTATAACTTCGACATTATTTTTGTCCTTCATGTTCATGAGGGGGATGATGTGAAAATTACCGTTGCCAGCGTGTCCCGCGACGGTGTAGGTCATTTTATATTTATCAAGAACAGCGCGCATTTTCGGCAAAAATTCGGACATATCCTCCGGGCGCACCACCACGTCGTCGACGAAGGGCGCGGTTCGGGCACCGTAGACATGTTTTCTCAAAAGGTTGAAACTCTCGCGCCTGACGGTCCAGTACTTGTTCGACTCTTCTTCGGAAAAAGTTTTCCTCGAAACTACTTTGAAGGGGTGGATAATTTTCTCGAGCTCATCCATTTTCTTGTCTATCTCGACAACAGTTTTGCCGGCGTATTCGACAAGGACGATAAGGCGCGGCACGCCTCCCCTGAGCATCATGAAAAACTCGGGTATGAAAGAAACGATAAGCGAGAGAAAATGCTTGATATGCATGTTCTTGAGAATCTCCGGAAAGAATTTGAAAGCAAGCTTCATCGTCGCGTCGTCATAAGACTCAATGCTCTCCGGCCTTGTCGGCAAGACGGCGTTTATGAGCTCGGCAATGCCCTTTGGGTCATGCAAGAATATGACGAAGAGCTTGGAAGCCGGCTCTACCGGGACAAGCCGTAGTTTGACCTCCGTCATAATGCCCAAGGTGCCCTGGGAGCCGACCAGGAGTCGATTGAGGTCGAAAGTTTCTTCGTCGCCGGATTTCTGAGAAACATTCCAGAGGTAATAGCCCGCCGAGTTTTTGGAAACCTTCGGTCTCGCTTCTTCAAGAAGATTTTTATTCTCTGCTATAAGGTTGGAAAGTTTGCGGTATATTTCTCCTTCGAAATCATTCTGGCCGATCTTTGTCTCAAGCTCGGAGCGCGACAAAGGTTTAACCGTGTACTCCTTACCGTCGGAGAAAATTACTTTAGTTTCAAGAACAAAGTTTTCCATCTTACCGTAGTGGAGCGTTTTTTCCCCCGCGCAATTGTTGCCGAACATTCCGCCCAAGGCGCAGAGCTCTTTGGAGGCCGTATAACAGGGTAAAATCAAACTCTTTTTCAGAGTTTCTTTCTCAAAATTGCGGTAAAAGACGCCGGGTTCAACTCTGGTGCCCGAAGCGCTGACCGCGCCAATTTTCGTGAAATATTTGGAAACATCGGCCACGATTGACTCGGAAAGAGGGCCACCCGACATGTCCGTACCCGCCGCCCGCACCGTGATATTTTCTTTGCCACTCTCCCCCGCCCACTTGACCAGAGCTTGAAGATCCCCGGAATCCTTCGGGAAAACTACAAGTTTGGGACGAACCTTGAAAAGACTCGCGTCTTTGCTATAACGCTCAAGAGTAGCGTCATCATCGGCCACTTCGCCCTTAAAAAATTTCTTCACTTCCTCCGAGAGCTTCATAACTTGTTGAAGAGCCTGAGATAGCGGCCTATCACCTTTCTCATTTCTTTGACTCCTTCGGCCATGAATTTGTAGGGTGCCACTTCACTCGAGCCAATACCCGCCGTTACTCCCCTTTTATAAGCCACCCTGATTTCCGTATTGATATGGACCACGCTGATGCCGGCCTTAATGGCACCGAGAATATCCTCCTCGCTATTGCCCGAACCGCCGTGGAGGACCAGAGGGACAACCACAGACTCGGCTATTTTCTTCACCCGCTTGATATTGAGCCGAGGTTCTCCCCCCTTGACCATGCCGTGGATATTGCCGACCGATGGCGCCAATAAATCTATGCCGGTTTCTTCAACAAATCTTTTAGCATCTTCTGCCTTTGTCTGCGTTTCTTCCGAAACGCCTTCGGGGACTTTATCAAGAATTTTTGAAGACTGGCCGATAAAACCGAGCTCCGCCTCGACCAGAGTTTTCAGACCGCGCTCTTTAACATAAGCAACACACTCGCGCGCCAGGCGGGCATTTTCTTCGAAGGGCTTATCGGCGGCATCTATAATCACCGAGTCAAATCCGGCGTCGACGGCAAGCTTGGCTTTCTCAACCGAATAAGTATGGTCGGCATTTAGAAACACCGGGAAGCCGCTATCTTTCTCGACCCGTACGAGAGCCGCTATCTCCTTGAGGCCGATGAAGTCTCTTTCCCCTTCCGAGACACCGACGATGACGGGAACTTTGAGCTCGCGCGCCTCGTCAACAACCGCTCGGAAACCCTCCGAGTCGGAGATGTTGAAGTGGCCAACCGCGAGGCCCTCTTCCTTCGCCCAGTTTATGGTCTCGCGCAAATCTTTCATTGTTATCATTTTAGCATGATATAATTTTTCCATGCATGACTTTCTGGCCATAGGCGATACCGTCACGGACGCTTTTATCAGACTTAAAGACGCCAAGGTTCACTGTGATGTCAACGGCGAGCACTGCACTATCACCATGGCTTTCGGGGATAAAATTCCCTATGAATCAGTCGAGGTGGTGAGGGCCGTTGGCAACAGTGCCAACGCCGCCGTCTCGGCCGCGCGCCTCGGACTCTCGTCGGCCCTGGTCACCAATATCGGCGAGGACGAGGAGGGCGCCAAAACTCTGGAACACCTTAAAAATGACGGGGTCTCAACCGAATATATAACCGTCCACAAAGACAAAAAAACCAATTATCACTATGTCCTCTGGTACGACAACGACCGCACCATCCTCATCAAACACGAAGAATATGATTACAAACTACCCGAGCTAAAGGAGCCCAAATGGCTCTACCTTTCCTCTCTTGGCGCCGGCACGCTCGACTATCAGAAGACGGTCGTAGAGTGGCTTGCCGCGCATCCGGAGGTTAAGCTAGCTTTCCAACCCGGTACTTTTCAGATAAAGCTCGGGAAAGACAAGCTCGCCGATGTTTATAAGCGGGCCGAAATCTTTTTTTGTAATGTCGAAGAAGCGGAAAAAATTCTTGATGCGGCGGGAATCGGCGTGCCCGAACTTCTCAAACGCATGCGCGCTCTCGGTCCCGAGATAGTCGTGATTACCGACGGATCGAAAGGTGCTTACGCCTTTGACGGGAAGAGAGCCCTCTTTCTTCCTGTCTATCCCACGAATGATCCGCCCTACGAGCGGACCGGGGCCGGTGACGCCTTCGCCTCGACCGCGGTCGTGGCTCTCGCTTTGGGCAAAGATTTGACCACGGCCCTTGTTTGGGGCGCTGTAAACTCAATGTCGGTGGTGAGCAAGGTCGGCGCGCAAAAAGGTCTGCTCTCAAGAGAGGAGCTTGAGGTTTACGTAGCAAAAGCGCCCGACTTTAAAGCGACCGAGCTGAAGATTTAGCGGGCAACAATTTTTTCTACTGCCTTCACGATATCCTTTGTCCCCATACCGTAGTGTTCTATAAGTTCGTCCGGTGTCCCCGACTGGCCGAACTGGTCGCGCACCCCGATAAATTCGATTGGCACCGGGAAATTTTCGGCGAGACACTCGGCAACAGCCGAGCCTGCGCCACCTTTAATCTGATGTTCTTCAACGGTGATGATTCTTTTCGCCTTTTTGGCGAGCGTTACTACCGCCCTTTCATCCAAAGGTTTGATGGTCGAAAGATTTAAAACTTCGGTTTCGATACCTTTTTCCGCCAAGAGCTTTGCGGCCACAAGAGCTTTGTGGAGGAGGGCGCCCGTGGCGATAATCCCCGCTTGCGGTCTCTCCGAAAGCCAGAAAGTGAGTGCCCTGCCTATCTCAAAGGGCGTTTTTTCCGTTGTCATAACAGGTGTTTTTTCTCTCGCAAGGCGAAGATAGACTGGCGTGCCGGTACTGACACTCGCGAGAGTCGCCTTTTTCGCTTCAAGCGAGTCGCAGAGTGAGAGCACAGTCATCCTTGGGATAACGCGCATGATGGCGATGTCTTCTATCGCCTGATGCGTGCCGCCGTCGGGACCGACGGAGATTCCCGCGTGCGAGCCGGCAATCTTTACCGGTCGGTCGTTGTAGCAGATGGTGGTGCGGATTTGTTCCCAATTTCTTCCCGGACTAAACATGGCGTAAGAGCTGATGAAAGGAATTTTGCCCATCGCCGCCATGCCACTTGCGACCGACGCAAGATTTTGTTCGGCGACACCCATTTGGACGAATCTATTCGGAAACTTTTCGGCGAAGAGATTCATCTTGGTCGACTCTGTAAGATCGGCGCAGAGCCCGACGACAGAAAGATTCTCCTCCCCCGCTCTCAAGAGTCCCTCGCCGAATCCTTGGCGAATGGGAACCTGTTCGACGTCTTTCTCGAACATTTTTTCATTCAGTTTTAGTTCAGGGTTCAACATTTTATTGGTGTTCGCTCCTTATCTTCCCTCCTAGAGTGCGAAGGTCATTAAGTGCTACTTCCGCTTGTTTGTCGGCAGGTACTTTGTCCGTCGGACCTTTGCCGGGCGGGTTGCCGTGCCAGCGGTAATCGCGCTCAAACTCGGGCACGCCTTTGCCGGCGATGGTGTGGGCGATAATCATCGTGGGCTTGCCAGCGACAGACTTCGCCGCGGCAAAGGCGTCGGCGATTTCCTCTATGTTGTGTCCGTCAATTTCTATGACGTGCCAGTTCCAAGCGCGCCACTTGTCCGACAAGGGCTCCAAGGGCATGACATCTTCCGTATAACCGTCAATCTGAATATTATTCCTGTCGATAACCGCCGTAAGATTCTGTAATTTATTTTTACCGGCAAGCATCGCCGCTTCCCAGACCTGCCCGGATTCGAGCTCACCGTCGGAGAGCAGGGCATAAATACGCTTGTCGCTCGTTAAACCATGGTCAATTCTATCGGCCAGTGCCATTCCAACCGCCTGCGAGAGTCCCGAGGCCAAAGGGCCGGAGCTTGTCTCAAGGGCGGGCAAGAAGTCGCGATGCGGGTGGCCCTGAAGACGCGAGCCGAATTTGCGCAAAGTTTTTAGTTCAGCCACCGGGAAATAACCCGCATGAGCCATGGTCGAGTAGAGTACGGGACAGATATGGCCGTTTGAGAGCACCACTCTGTCGCGCTCCGGCCATTCCGGATTTCTCGGTTCATGGCGCAGGGTGTGGAAAAAGAGCACGGTAAAGATATCCGCCATGTCCAAGGGGCCCGCCGTGTGGCCGGAGCCTGCCGCAATCAGGGATTCGATAAGAGAAATCCTGATTTTGTTGGCCTGTTCCTCGAGTTCTATTATTTTTTCGTCAGTGAGTTCCATAAGTCTTTGAAGCCCGAGCCGACAATGAATCTGTCCGCGCCGGAATCTTTAACCCTGTCCCAGTTGGTCGTCTTTATCCCGCCGTCGAGGCTCACGACGAGCGAGGGAAATTTTTCCTTAACACTTTTTATTCTATCAAAAATCCGCTCGTCGAACGGATTGCCCTGCCGCCCTATCTTCGCGATGGACATAAGGTGGAGAAAGTCGATCTCGGGCACGAGCGGAAAGATTTCTTCCAACGGGACTTCCATGTTTACGGCGAGACCCAACTCTGTCCGTCCGCGGAAACTCTTTATTTTCGGCGTTAACTCGTGGACGATAATTTTATTCGCTCCCCGCTCGAACCAGCGCCCCGCTTCCGTCTCGAAATCCTGCGACATGATGTGCGCCTCGAAAGGCATGGAAATTTCAGCCCAGAAATCGCCTTCAAGAACGTCTATATGTATAAGTTTTATTTCCTTCGGTATCTCGGCGAGCTTCGCTCTAAAGTCTTCCTTGCTTGAAGCCAGTATTGCCGGGACAATTTGCTCACTCATGGATACGCGCCATTTTCGCCAAACGCCTTTTGTGCCGCTCGTCGGGCACGAAAGAAGTATCGAGCCACTCTTTGACCGCATGCTTCATTTCTTCTTCGGTGATGAAGCGCGCCCCGAGTGAGAGAATGTTGGCGTCATTATGCTCTCTTGAAACTTGGATGATTGACGTGCCCTCTTCTTGGACGATGCTTTGGCGGGCGCCGTAATAGACTGCCGCCCTAACGCCGCTGAATTTATTGGCCGCCATAGCTTCGCCTTGGCCTGAGCCGCCGAAGATAATGCCTCTTAGCTCGTTTGGATGCTGTGAGATTTCCCGTGCCAAAGGAATGATGAAGTCGGGATAGTCATCTGTTTCGTTGTACTCATACGCCCCCTTGTCCACGACCTCGTGACCAAGCTCAGTAAGATAAACCTTAAGTTTTTCCTTAAGACCGAAACCGGCGTGATCGCTACCTACGAGTATTCTCATTGAATATATTATATCAGCTTAAAAACTTAAGAAAAACCTCTAGTTTATAGGTAGGTTTCACTTGACATAACAATACTAAATATGATATAACACTAGTGGGCAGCCTGATTAGCTCTCTCACATTTTTCCTGGAGGAAGTGTTATGAAAGAAAGATCAAATTCGATGGCGCTGCTCAAGCAGGTGCTTGATGCGCGTGGAGAAATTCGGTTCTCATTCGGGATACTGGCTTTTCTCGGTATCGGAACACTGGTGGCCATGTTCCTGCTCGCAGTTGATGGAAATCAAATCCGATCATGGATCGGAATTCCAGCCACCCTGGTCCTTACGGCTCTGAACGCGCTTCTCTTCATGAAGCTCTGGCTTCATGTTCGAGAACTAAACAAAATAGCCATCAAGGCTTCTGAAGCTTATTGCCAAGAGGCGCTTGCAAGGCGCTACGACGCATTTCAACGGCAACTCACAAGCGCTGGATGAAACAAGGGATTGGTGTCCTAGAAACTCAAACATCGCATGGTTCGCCCAGCGATGTTTTCTTTAAAAAGTTACTTTATATGGCTTCCTAGTTTAATAACGTGATCTAGGAGAGTGTAACAATACCCCATTTCATTATCGTACCAAGCTAAAACTTTTACCAAATTACCCCCAACCACTCGAGTGAGACTAAGGTCCGCAATAGAGCCATATGGGCTACCGAGGATATCGGAAGAAACGAGTTCTTCTTCGGTGGTGGCAAAAATTCCCTGCCACCTCTTCTCCTTGGCCGCTTTTTTCAAAATTTCATTGACCTCTTCGGCGGTTGTATTTCTTTTGGCGATAAAAGTGACGTCGACGATAGAGCCCGCCGCGACCGGCACGCGCATGGAGATGCCGTCAAAAAGTCCTTTAAGCTTGGTGAAAGCTTTTGTCACGGCAATAGCTGCGCCCGTTGAGGACGGCACGATATTCTGAGCCGCCGCCCGGCCCTCGCGCCAGCCGCGTTTCGCCGGTCCGTCGACGATAGCCTGCGAGGCGGTATAGCCGTGCGTTGTGTTAAGGACCGCCTTCTCGATACCAACGCTCTCGTCGAGAATCGCGATTAAAGGAGAGCCGGCGTTTGTCGTGCATGAAGCGTTTGAGGTAATGAGACACTTGGCAAGGCGCTCTTCATTGATACCCATAAGAACCGTGTCGCCCTCAATCCCGGGCACGGGGTCGTCCTTCATTGGTGCTGTCACCACGACGCGTTTGGCTCCGGCGTCGAGGTGGGCTTTGGCGCCGGCGTAGTTTGTGAAAAATCCTGTTGACTCTACGACAACGTCCACATTAAGCGCTTTCCAAGGAAGCTTTGCCGGCTCCTTCTCGGAGAAAAACTTTATCTCTTTGCCGTCGACGACCAAACTCTCTTTTTTAGCTTCTATGGCAAGATTACTCCTGCCGTAGACCGTGTCGTATTTTAAGAGATAAGCAATATTGGCGAGGTCTCCGAGGTCATTTATACCGACCACCTCAAGGTCCTTATTTTTCAGGACCAGCTTAAAAAAAGCTCGACCTATTCTCCCCGCCCCGTTTATTGCTACTCGTATCGCCATTTGATTTTATTGTACCACAGAGCCAATAACGACCCCGTGCTCCTCGGCAAAGCCCGCCGGCACTTCCAGGACATATTTGGCGGGCTCCTTTGGCCTGAAAAGGTTTGGATAGGTTTCGGGCGAAAGATTCTTTTCAATCCAGACCACTTTCGAGTCCGCGTTTATCCAAATGATATCTATGGGAAATTTCATATCCTTCATCCAAAAAGCGTGGTAACCAGGAGCGTCAAAGACAAAAAGCATGCCGTGGTTGGGCAAGAGACCCTCCCTGCCGGAGAGCCCCTGGCTCCTTTCGAGGTCGGTGTCGGCTATTTCCACCTTTACCTCCGTTCCGCCGATGACAAGACTCCCCTCTTCTTCGGTAATTTTAGGATTTTTAAGAAAGATAACTACAGAGCCGAAGATAATTAAGAGTCCCAGAACAAGGAAGAATGATTTTTTCATTATCTATAATTGTAACCCAAAATTTGCGTTCAAAACAAAATCCCGCCCCAATTTTCATCGGGACGGGACTCCGTCTTTTCCCCAAGGGGGATTTACATCGATCTCCTATCGTTTCTCGGCTCCAAGGGACGAGCGACGTTGACGGTGAGTTTCCTGCCTTCGAACTCCTGACCGTTAAACATCTTAATTGCCTCTTGAGCTTCGCTGTCGTTAGACATTTCAACGAATCCGAAACCTTTGCTTCTGCCGGTCATCCTGTCGATGATAATCGATGCGGACGAAACAGCACCCGCCTTCTTGAACAAATCACCGAGGGCGGCTTCCGTCGTAGCATAAGGAATGCCTCCGACGTATAGCTTTGTTGCCATTTAACTTAAATTACTTCCAGCCTTCTAGTAATTCATGTAAGCGCTGGATTTATCTCATCGAAATCCTCAACGAGACCTGCCCGATATGCTTCACAATCGAAGCAAGCGGGACCTTACATACCACCATTATAGTCTATATTCAAACTTTTGTCAAAGAACCTCTTTTTTCCCAGTCAAGCAAGACTTTTGCCACTCTGGCCCTTATTTTCGGCGTCCAGTCTTTGAGCCTGAAGTTTTTGCCTGTCGACTTGTCCTGCGGTTGTCTCTGGAGCTTTTCTCCGGCGTGAAGTTTCTTGGCGGTATCTAAAAAGAGCTCCTCGGCCCGATTATTTAAATCTCGGAAGGCTTCTTTAGGCGGCTCTGAGAGATTTATCGTTAGTGTTTCTATAATGTCGCCCGTGTCCACCCCGGGCTCGACATGGTGAACGGTGGCACCGACACGCTCCGGCTCCAAAAGGAGAGCGTATTGATTCGCGACCGAGCCGCGGTAATGGGGGCAGAGACCCATATGCAAATTTATCGCGTGTTTTGCCGTGCTGATAACCTCCGGACTTATGATGGTGTTACTCCAGACAATCAAGAGGTCAGGAGAAATTTTCTTCAGAACGGCAAGCGCTTCAGCGCTATTGTGTGACCGAACCTCCAGTATTTTCGGCAGGAAACCTGCTTCCGCGGAATCCGGAATATTTCTTTCTCGGAAATAGTCGAGAGCCTGCCTCGCTCTCGACGAGAACCTCAGGTTGAGAGCATGCCAGAGTTCCTCAAGAATCCCGAAGGCGCCGCCGTTCTTATAAAAATTTTTAATCTGACGAAAAAAAGGAATATTCCTTCTCAAGCTTTTCTGGAGTATAACAAGTTCAACAGCTTCCCCCGTTACTTTATGGAGTCTGTTGGAGAAAGAGCGCCGCGCATCATCCGGTAGAGTTAAGATAACGATACTCATAGTTTCTTAGCAGCCTCCTCCACCC
>JBASCT010000006.1:0-1696 GCA_049651785.1 Minisyncoccia bacterium | reverse complement strand
ATTCGAATGGAAAGCCCCTCCCCGGAATGCCGCAAAACATCCAGACCGACGAGCTGCCGCGCGGCGTTTACTGCCTCGACTATCCGCAAACCGAGAACGGGGTCGTCCTGATCAGTTACACTTGGGGGGACGATTCCAGCAAGCTCTTAGGATTGGATGTTCCGACCCGGTTTCAGACGTTCAAGAATATTTTGAATGCCATTCATCCGCAATTCGCCCGGAACCTCGTGCCGGTGAACGACGAAATTTTGAATATCGATTGGGAGGCGGAGCCTCACCATTACGGCGCCTTCAAGCTGCAATACCCTGGGCAGGAACCGGACATCCATGCCGCCTACTATCAATTTCTAAGCGTGATGGATCCAGGCCAGGACACCGGACTCTATCTTGCCGGAGATAGTGTTTCTTGGTCCGGAGGGTGGACAGAAGGCGCGCTTCAAACCGGATTAAATGCGGCCTGCGCCACAGCCAAGCGGTTGGGAGCCTCATTGCCCGTTGATTCTCCTCTGAGTCAAAATCCCAACCTTTATCATTATGGTTCCTGAAAACGGCGGATGGGGATATGTTCGGGGGCTCAAATGGAAGCAATACTCGGCCGCCTGTATTCGACGGCAGCTGTCGGTGTTGAGGTCTTTCTGTTCTTGGCTGGTCGATCATCGCCTTCTTAGGATTGATCCGACCAAGAAAGTGCCGCTCCCGAAACTCCCTGCCGAATATAAGAGAGAGCATTGACAAAGGAGGACGAAACACTGCTTAAGATCCTTCGCTACGACGACCTTTACGGACTTCGGAATGTGCTTCTCATCTCTCTAATTTTAGGATCCGGGATATGGCTAATTTAGTTGCACCGAGCCCCGTGGAGGGTTTTGTGAGAAAGGAGGTGGGGTTATTGTATGTCCAGGGGGAGGGTCGGGGAGGTGGCCGATAGTTTTGTCGTGCTTGTTCCGAAGATCGCCAAGTTGAAGCGCCCTTTCTCTATCCGGCGTTCACGGGAGGTATCCTCAAAAAGTGTGTAAATAAGGGAGAAGGCGGTGTAACCTTTCGGTGAGTCAAAACCGAGGGCTTGGGAGAGCCCAAACGAAAGGAGACACCGCCCATGAAGAAGTACAGCACAGATCAGATCGAGGGGTCAAGCGCGTATTGGGAGCAGTTGGAGGCTTTTGCTCGTTTAGGGGTTCAGAAATTGTTGCAGCAGGTACTGGAGGAAGAGATCACGGCGCTTTTGGGCCGGGAGCGATCGGAGCGGAAAGATCCGGTCGACTCGAAAGAAGGATACCGAAACAGCTACGGGAGAGCGCGGAAGCTTTCGATGAGTTGCGGGACCATTGTGGTGCGTCGGCCGAGAGTCAGAGATCTCACCGAGCGGTTTGAGAGCCGGATTCTGCCGCTCTTTAAGAGGCGGACGGAGGAAGTTGGACGGCTTCTGCCAGAGCTTTACCTGAACGGGTTATCGGAGGGGATGATTTCTTAATCCTTTCAGTGGAGAATGAAGGAGGAGAGAATCGATTGCGTATTTTAGGATCCCTGAAGGTGAAAAAGCTCGTAATAATATCCTTCCCGATGGATCAGCTCCTCATGGCTTCCCCGTTCCATGATCTCGCCGTTCTTGAGGGCGAGGATCTGATCGAATCCTTTGATGGAAGAGAACTGGTGGGCGATGACGAGAAGGGTTTTGCCGTGCTGCAGGCGGCGGACC
>JBASCT010000005.1:0-3225 GCA_049651785.1 Minisyncoccia bacterium | reverse complement strand
TCCGCGAGCCGGGCCAGAATCTGTTCCACCCCGCCGAACTCGCTCACCAGCTTGACCGCGGTTTTTTCGCCGATGCCTTTGACGCCGCGGATGTTGTCGGTCGAGTCGCCCATTAACCCCAATACGTCCGGCACCAACGCCGGCGGCACGCCGAATCGCTCGCGGACTTCGGCCTCCCCGAAGCGCTTGTTGCGCAACGTGTCGAACACGGTCACGGCCGGCGACACGAGCTGGAGCATGTCCTTGTCGGCCGTCACAATGGTGACGTCGATCTGCTGCGCTTCGGCTTGGCGCGCGATGGTGCCGATCAGATCGTCCGCTTCAAAGCCGTCCATCACCAATTTGGGAATGCTGAACGCTTCGACCATGCGCTCGATGTAGGGGATCTGGCGAACCATGGGATCGGGCATGGCCGGCCGGTGGGCCTTGTAGTCCTCGAACTCCGCGTGGCGTTGCGTGGGCGCGGCGGTGTCAAAAGCCACTGCCAGATAGTCGGGTTGCTGTTCACGAACGATCTTGAGCAGCATGTTGGTGAATCCATAGATCGCGTTGGTCTGGAACCCTTTGGACGTGGACAGCGGCGGGAGCGCGAAAAACGCGCGGTAGATGTAGCCGTGGCCGTCGATCAGGACGAGTCGGGGCATGGTCGGACCGTGCCGAACACTACACCAGGGTCGTCACGGAACACAAGAACCGTTGGGAAGACGGAGGTGATGACAGAAACGCCCTCTACTGGCCTCTCCCGTTGGTGTTGAGACCTGTCGGAGACGGCCGTAATGCCAGGCCGCAGCGACTGTCTTGCATGTCAAGTCGGCTGAGTAGAACGTTCTCGCCACGGGGTCCGATGTTTGAGCATGGCATTCAGGATCGTGAGCAATTTGCGCATACAGGCGGTGAGCGCGACTTTGGGCGCTTTGCCGGCCCCGCGCAGCCGCTGATAAAACGCTTTGAGCACGGCATTGTGGCGGGCGGCGACCAGGGCCCCCATGTAGAGGACCGCCCGGACGGTCGCCCGTCCACCCCAGATCGTCCGGTTCCCCCGGAAGGTGCCGCTGTCCCGATTCAGCGGCGCGACGCCCACCAAGGCGGCGATTTGCTTGCGGGTCAAGGTGCCCAACTCCGGCAACTCCGCCAGCAGGGTGCGGGTGACCACGGGCCCGATGCCGGGCACGCTCCGCAACAACTCCTCGTGTTCCCGCCAGATCGGACTGGCCTGCACCGCCGTCGTCAGGTCCTGATCGAGCTGGGCCACGTGCTGCGCCAGCCAGTCGATGTGGGTTTGAATCTGGCGCCGCAGCCCGCGGGGCGCGCGGCCACGCCGATTTTTCTCCGCCGTGAGCATCTCCACCAGTTGCCGGCGCCGTGTGATCAGGGCCGCCAACTGCTGCGTGCTCGCGTCCGGCCACGGCCGGCGCGCCGGCCGCACCGCTGCGGCAAACTGGGCCCGGATCTGGGCATCGAGCGCATCGGTCTTGGCCAACCGCCCCGTGGCGCGTGCGAAGTCTCGCA
Source organism: Minisyncoccia bacterium (assembly GCA_049651785.1). GTDB lineage: Bacteria > Patescibacteriota > Minisyncoccia > Phycocordibacterales > Zambryskibacteraceae > UBA5004. The sequence goes on along the minus strand of JBASCT010000005.1, from coordinate 1,716 downwards.
CCTGGCGGGGATTGACGACGACCACCGGCAAGCCGGCCGTGGCCAGCGCCCCACTGAGCAAGATCTCCAGGCCCCCGGTGGCTTCCAGGATGATCCCCGCGGGCGACAGTGCGCTCAGCCGCTCCACGACCATGGCGATCCCCGCGTCATCATACGGCACTCTGAACGGGGGCCCGGCGGGACGCACGGCCACATCCAAGTGAGCCTTCGAGATGTCGATGCCGACAAAGACCGGCGTTGCTGTCATCACACTCCTCCTCGTGGTGGCCCGTCCTTGCACGATGCGGGCTCTGATGGCCCAGCCGACTGTACGGGCTCTTCCGGTGACGGATGTGACGACCCCCGCTGCGGCACGGTCTTCAGGGACCACGGAAGGATCGGTCTGGCACACCCGGGTTGCTCCCGCATGCTATCAATCTTCATGGTCCGAACCAAGATACCAGGGAGGAGGCAACCGGAGCGTACTGGGTCGTACGTGAGGAGTTCTGACGACCGAGAATTCGCACCGCTCCGCAGGAGCGGCTATAGACCGACTTCCTTACGGATGGCGCAGCAACGCTGCAGATGAGCTTTTCCAGCAGCCTGCTAGTGGCTGCCTTCGTGTTTTAACAGCCGTGCCTTCAGGTCCAGTCCTCCGGCATAACCGGTCAGCGCGCCATCCGCGCCCACGACCCGGTGGCAGGGAATGACGAGGCCGATGGGATTGGTGCGACAAGCCATGCCCACGGCGCGTGCCGCACCGGGGTGACCGATGGCCACGGCGATCTGGGCATAGGTGCGGGTCTCCCCAAAAGGAATTTTTAGGAGCGCCGCCCACACCGCGCGTTGAAACGGAGTGCCTTGCGGATCGAGAGGCAGGGAAAAGGTGGTGAGCAACCCCTGGGTATAGGCCCGCAGCTGGATGTGGGCCTCACGATGCAGCGGATCCGATACGTCCGCCGCCTGGTAGTCGCCCTCAAACGGTGGATGAAGGTCGAGCGCGATCACCCCCTGGGGACCGATGACCACTCGCGAGAGTCCCCAGGGCAAATCAACGGAACTCGCGGTGGCCAATGAATCGCTCTCCGGGCTGCGGCGCGTTGAGCGTCGAACGGGAGCGGAACCGGTGAGAGGCAGACGGGGGTTCAGCGACGGCAGCGTCATGGTTTACCCATCCTTTCTCCGGAGCACGGGTCGCGTGTTCACGGTTTGACGAATGGTGTTTCGAGGGAAGATCGTTGACGCCTGCTTAACGATGGCGCGATTGTACGCCGGCACTCCGTGGAAAGCAATGCAACCGGTTCGATAAAAAACCGCTATGGGTTGGTGCCGAAGGGGGGATTTGAACCCCCACGGGTTGCCCCACACCCCCCTCAAAGGTGCGTGTCTGCCAGTTCCACCACTTCGGCTCATCTACCTACATGCTGCTCATACGCGGGGGAAGACCAGAGGGGTACACACCCCACGCGCGGCCGGCATTATACATCTCTCATGGGTGGTGCGGCAACCGTGCGCTCCGCAATCACCGTCGATTCTGTTAAAATGCCATCACCTCCAGGGAGACCTGCGGTGTCGACCGATGATCCCGATGACATCGAGCTTCCTCCGCTCGTGATCCCCAAGCGAGATGGACCCGAGTGCCCGTTCTGCGGTGAGCCGACGATGATGGCGGATGGCGATTGGATTTGTTTGGATTGCAATGGGGGCAGTTATGGTCCCGAAACCGGGTAAGAGCCT
>JBASCT010000004.1:0-35687 GCA_049651785.1 Minisyncoccia bacterium | reverse complement strand
GGCCAGGGATATGTGGGCAAGCACAATGCCGATGATTTTGAAGCGCGTGGGCATATTGTTATCCGCCATGCCAAAGAAGAACCGCACCACAAAAACAAAGATGCCATAAAAGACTGCGATATTGTTTTTATCGCAGTTCCCACTCCAACTACTCCAAAGGGGTATGATGCAAGCACTCTTCGTGCAGTTCTACCGCTCGTCGGGAGAGGTAAGATTGCCGTCCTGAAATCCACCATATTTCCCGGCTTGACTGAAAAGATTCAGGATGAATTTCCGGATAGAATAGTTCTACATTCTCCAGAATTTTTAAGTGAAGCGACCGCGAGACACGATGCATCCAATCCATTTGTAAATATTGTGGGAATAGCGAAGGAAACGCCAGAACACCGAAAGGCGGCTGAACTCGTTCACTTTGTATTGCCGAAGGCGCCCCAAAGTTTCACCTTGAAAAGTGTTGAGGCCGAGATAATAAAATATACCCATAACTGTAGCGGCTATACCCAGATAATATTTTTCAACTTAATGCATGACTTGGCCCAAAAACTTGGGGCCAATTGGAAAAATATCGAAGAAGCTATAAAAGTCGACCCATTCATACCAACGCGCTACGCGTCGCCGGTGCACAAAAGTGGCAGAGGAGCTGGCGGGCACTGCTTTATAAAGGACTTCGCCGCCCTTCGGGAGGTGTATGAAAAAGAGGTTGCCGATGAACATGGTATAGCCGTACTTAAAAATATGGAAAAGAAAAATATTGAGCTCCTGCGCACCAGCGGCAAAGATGTTGAGATCTTGTTGGGCGTGTATAATATTTCTAAATAATATGCCAAAGAATCGCATCATCATAGTTCTGGGAGTCCTAATAGCGCTTCTGCCGGTGCTGGGCTTTCCGCAGGCCTGGGAGGCTTTCTTCCAGGTAGTCGCCGGACTCTCAATCGTCACCATCATCATCTGGGCCAATATCGATAAACGCCTTTCGCTTAAAGCCAAGGCGCAGAAACGACAGGCGCACAAAATGCGCGAAGCGGAACTGGTCGCAGCGCCAGACGCCAATCAGAGCGTTCCTCCTCCGGCTGGAGAAGTCTAGCTATGTCGGAATTTCGGAAAAGCGCGACCCTCATAGCTCTCGTGGGTCTTGTCGTCTTCGCCGTCCTTTTTCTCTTACCGCATATTTTTGCGGCAAGTTACAGCGCCTCCGACTCGCTCTCGAGAGCCACCTCCACGACCGAACAGGCAAAACCCCGCGTGACACACCTTCAAACGCCCGCGCCGCTTAAAGCCATCTACATGACATCCTGTGTCGCGGGCACGCCCTCCTGGAGGAATGAACTTAAGAAACTTGTCGAGACGACGGAGCTCAACGCGGTTGTTATCGACATAAAAGATTACACCGGCATCATCTCATTTCCCACCGATTTTCCGCAGACCAATGGCGGCAGGGGTTGCGTCGTTGCCGACATGCGCGAGTTTATAAATGAACTCCACGATGCCGGCATTTATGTCATCGGGCGCATCTCGGTTTTTCAGGATCCATCTTATACCAAACTTTTTCCCGAGCTTGCCGTAAGAAAGAAGAGCGATGGGGGAGTCTGGAAGGACAACAAAGGACTTTCTTTCGTCGATGTCGGGGCGAAACCTTATTGGGACTATATTGTGAAGCTTTCCAAAGAGTCTTATGAGCTCGGCTTCGACGAAATAAATTACGACTACGTGCGCTATCCCTCGGACGGCAACATGCAAGATACGCACTACACTTGGACTCTCGGTACTACGACTAAGCCCGAGATGCTTAAAAGTTTTTTTGAGTATTTGGCGAAAGAGATGTCGGGTGTCGGGGCGAAACTTTCTGTCGACCTTTTCGGCATGACCACCACGGTCTCGGTCGACATGAATATCGGCCAAATTTTGGAAAACGCCCTGCCTTACTTCGACTACGTGGCTCCGATGGTTTACCCTTCGCACTACCCGCCGACATGGAACGGCTTCTCGAATCCAGCCGAAAATCCTTACGAGGTGATTAAGATTTCAATGTCTGGCGCGCTCGAAAAGGAAGAGGCCTGGCGCCTTTCGAATGGTTTGGCCACGACGAGTCCTACCAAAATGCGCCCTTGGTTACAGGATTTCCACCTTGGAGCCACTTACGGACCGGACAAGGTTCGCGCCCAGATAAGGGCAGTCTATGATGTCGGGATAGATTCTTGGATGCTCTGGAACGCCGGAAATAAATATACTAAAGACGCTTTATTATCCGAATAAATTCATCATTTCTTTCGTACTCATTTGCGAATAAACCAAAAGAAGCAAATCCTGGGCTGAATAAGATGGCGCCATTTTTCTTTGAGTATCTGAAGGCTTCTTTTACAGCGTCTTTTAGGTTATTTTTCTCTACAAAATTTGACCCTAATTCTTTCTTTAACTTTTCGGTACCGGAACCTTTTAAAAGAATTGTTTTGTGGCAAAACTTTTTAATATATTGAGCAAGCCCGCGAAGATCCAGTCCCTTATCTGAACCACCGCAGATTAACACGATATTTTTATATTTTTCGCGCACCGCCGCTACCCCCGCCACCGTGGCTTCAGGGGTGGTGGCATTGTTGTCGTTTATAACGTGGACTCCTTTTATTTTGCCGAGATATTGGAGCCTGCCCTCAAGGCCCCTGAAGTTTTTGAAGGCTTCCAGTATCTCTTTTTCTCCCAGTCCGATTACTTTGAGCGCTTCGGTGGCGAGCCTCGCGTTCTCAAGGTTATGTTTGCCGATTATCTTTAGTCCGGAGAGTTTGAGACCTGATTTATCAGCGAGGATTACTCGACCTTTGGGTTTGGTTGTGAGGATTTTTAAAAGTTTTGCCGTGGTGACGAGGACACCGTCCTTGGTTTGGAACTTATAAATATTGGACTTATCGAGAAGGTACTGCTTCCGGTCGTTCTTGTAATAATTCAGGTGGTCTTCCATGAGATTGGTGAAAACCGCCACGCGCGGGGAAATTGCCTCGGTGCCGAAACCTTGGCACTGCCAGGAATCAAGTTCCAAAACGACGATATCTCCGGGTTGAACCTTTTTTATGATCGGCAAAGTTGCGGTATTTCTCATATTGCCTCCGAGAAAGATTTTTCGCCCCAGGCGCCCCTCATTCTTCTTTAGCGCGTAATAAATAAGGGCGGTGGTCATGGATTTGCCACGGGTACCGGTAACGCCAACGAGAGTAATCTCCGGTCGTGCGTCCTCGACCAGCCTCGCGAAAAGGGAGGCGTCCATTACTACCTTTACGCCGTTTTTCTCGGCGTGCTCTATAAAGGGCGAGTTGAGCGGCACGCCCGCCGCTTTGACCACGAAGTCTTTGTCCTCGAAGTCCTCAAGGCGGTGCCCGCCGAGAAAGTATTTAACACTCTTGCCGGAAAGTTTTTTGGTTGAGCTTTCCAAATCCTCCTTTCTCTTGAGATCGGTGACGGTGATGTCTGCTCCGCATTCCAGAAGAAACTCGGTAACCTGAAGGCCTCGGCCGAGGACGCCGAGGCCCATAACCGTTATTTTCTTATTCTTAAAGAAAGGCGCGTAATCGGCTTTTTTCATGAGAAGTTGGCGAAAGCTTTTTCGAGCTCTTTCTTCTCGGAAAAAGGAATGCGGCCGATTTTAAGCGCTTGGTAATCCTCGTGTCCCTTGCCGGCAAGGAGAATGACGTCGCCCGGCTTGGCGTGCCGCACCGCGATGCCAATCGCCTTAGCTCGGTCGGCTTCGCACTCGTATTTGCCGTTCTTGGAAGGAATACCCGCCACGATTTCTTCGAGAATTTTTTCGGGATCCTCGTTTTTCGGATTATCGGAAGAAAAGACAACGTGGTCGGAGAGCTCGTAGGCGATTCTTCCCATAACGGGGCGCTTCAGCTTATCGGCCTCGCCGTTACAGCCGACGACCGTGATAATCCGCGCTTTGGGGAAAAGGCTTCTGGTGGCGCCAAGAATTTTTTCCAACGCGTCCGGGGTGTGGGCGTAATCGACAATACCCGTAACACCGCTTTTTGACTTGACGAACTCCATTCTGCCGACGGGCGCGTGAAGCGAGGCAAGGGCTTCTGTAATCTTTTCTTCGGCGAGGCCGAGAAGTTTTGAGACGGTGTAGACCTCGAGGATGTTATAGGCGTTGAAGTGTCCGAAGAGTTTTGATCTGATTTCCTTGTCGTCCCAGGAGATTCTGAGGCCGCCCTTGTCTCCTTCAACCTTCTTGTCTTTGAGAGAAACCAGATGTTTTTTGGCCCTCGTCTGGCTCAAAATGTATTCGCTCCAGGAATCGTCTTGATTAGCCACGGCGAAGGCGGTCGCGGAAAGGGCGTCGAAAAGACCTTTTTTAGCCAGGGCGTAATTTTCCATAGTCTTGTGGTAGTCGAGGTGGTCGTGTGTCAGGTTGGTGAAGACAGCACCCGCAAACTCGAGTCCCCAGACCCGCTTCTGATTTATGGCGTGCGAGGAGCACTCCATAAACGCGTACTGGCAACCGGCAACGACGGCCTGATTCAAAAACGAAGCAAGGACCAAGGGGTTGGGTGTGGTGTGGGTCGCGGGATAAGTCTTGTCGCCGATCCTATTTTCTATGGTCGAGAGCAGGGCGCTCGGATAGCCAAGACTCTCGAAGAGGTTAAAGAGCATCGTCACGATAGTGGTCTTGCCGTTAGTACCCGTCACGCCCACGAGTTTTAATTTTCTTGAAGGGTGGTCGTAGAAATTCTGGGCCAAAAGCGCGAGGGCGCGACGACTGTCACGGACGCGTACATAACTTATGCCGGAAATTTTTTTTATCGAATCTTCCTCGTAGATTATGGCCTTGGCACCCCGCGCTACGGCATCACCGATGAAGTTGTGGCCGTCAACGACCGTTCCGACAACGGCGACAAAGACGGAATTCTTTTCCGCAAGCTTGGAGTCAAATTGAATGGAAGAAACCTTCAGAGCGGGGTCTGAATCGTTTTCCAATATTTCCAAATCGGCGGTGAGTTCGGCGAGAGTCTTCATGTGCTATATTATTCCTTACAATTACGCATGCTTGAAGCAAGAAAAGCCCATTTTATCGGCATCGGCGGTATCGGCGTCTCGGCCATTGCTCGGATGCTTCTCTCGGAAGGAGTCGCAGTTTCGGGTTCCGATGTCTCGCGGTCGGAAATTACCGATGAGCTGGAGTCTCTGGGAGCCGAATTTAGATTGGGACACCAGAGAGAAAACGTACCGCCCGGGTGCGATTTAGTAGTCTACACCAACGCTCTTTCAAAAGAAAATCCCGAACTCTTGGCGGCCAGAAAGTGCGGCCTGAAAACACTCTCTTACCCGGAGGCCCTGGGCGAGATTTCGCGTGACAAGTTTGTCATTGCTGTTTCTGGAAGCGCGGGCAAGACCACCACCACGGCGCTTTTGGGCCAGATTCTTGTCGATGCGGGGCTTGAGCCAACGGTAGTGGTCGGGAGTCTCGCGTATTTTACCGATTCTGCCGGCAAGGTCGAGAAGACAAATTTCCTCTTCGGGCGGGGGAAATATTTCGTAGTCGAAGCCGACGAATACAAAAGAGCTTTTCTTAACCTTAACCCGAAGATTTTGGCTATAACCAATGTAGAGCCGGATCACTTGGATTATTACAGGGATTTAGCCGACCTTCAGAGCGCCTTCGGCGAGCTTGTCGCCAAAGTTCCGAGTGAGGGCTTCATTGTCGCCTCTCCAAAAGACCCGCTAGTTTCTCCCGCTCTTGAGCAGTCCAGAGCGGTAATTCTTGATTATAGAACGGCCGAGGTGCCGAAAAATTTTCCTCTGCCCGGGAAGCACAACAGAGATAACGCCAAGGTCGCTCTTACTGCGGCTTCGGCCTTGGGCATAGACAAAATAGCGATTGAAAAGTCTCTGGCGAAAGCCAAAGGTCCCTGGCGCAGATTCGAATACAAGGGCAAGACAAAAAACGGCGTCGAGATCTACGACGACTACGCCCACAACCCGCAGAAGGTGCGCGCTCTCATTGCCGGTGTCAGGGAAATATTTCCAAACAAAAGAATTGTTCTGGTTTTCCAGCCCCATCTCTTTAGTCGCACGAAAAAACTTTTAAAAGAGTTCGCGGAGAGTTTCGAGGGCGTAGACAGACTCATAATTTTACCCATATACGCCGCGCGGGAAGTGTCTGACCCAGAGATTAACCACCGAATTCTCGCGGAAGCCGTAAAATCAGCCGGCTCGATACCAATCGTTGAAACACTTGATGCCCTTGGGGACGTGGCGGGGGCACTTTCAGAGGAGAAAAATGGCTCTGTTTGCCTCTTGGTTGGGGCGGGGGACTTATACACAGTCTGCAGAACTTTACTTGACAATTAGGTATATTAGGGGTATAATGCCAGATAGGAATTAGCTCTTTGAGGGAGCGGAAAATGAACAATGTTTCCTGGCGACTGTTCGACCACTTCGATGTCCAAAAGGGTATTCGCGAACAGGGTGGCGTTATCGACACCAAGCTCGGTCCCGAGGACGCGGAGTACTGGAAGGCTCATCCGGACGAATATCCGGATGAGCTCAAGAAGAAGACAGTTTTCCTTTGGAACACCCTCGAGATTAGCGAGGGGTTCCGCAGGATTACCCTGATGTTCTGGCTCATCGATGAAGTCGAGACCTACGAACTTCTCGTGTAGTCATGACCGACCCAAAGCCCGGCGCACCTGTGTGCCGGGCTTTTATTCTGAATAAATTAAGAGTTTCCGATGTTATATAATATAAATACGATGAAGAGCTCCAACGAGATTACATATTTTGCCGAAACGGACTCTAGGCACACCCGCCATGAGTTCGGTATCAAGGCTAACGACCGCTCCAAGCACATCTATGTCATCGGGAAAACCGGCATGGGTAAATCCACCTTGCTTGAAAATATGGCCATTCAGGATATTCAGAATGGCAACGGCCTTGCCTTTATCGACCCTCACGGCGGCACAGCCGAGAAACTTCTTGAATACATACCGAAGGAGCGCGCTAAAGACGTTTTATACTTCGCCCCCTTCGATACCGAGCATCCCGTCTCGTTCAATATTATGGAGGACGTCGGGGCGGATAAGCGCCACCTCGTCGTCTCGGGACTGATGTCGGTTTTTGAAAAAATCTGGGAAGATGCCTGGTCGGCGCGCATGGCCTACATTCTTCAGAACACTCTTCTGGCTCTTCTCGAGTACCCGGGGGCGACCCTCCTCGGTGTTAATCGCATGTATGCGGACAAGGAGTTCAGAAACAAAGTTGTCGCCGGCATCAGCGATGTTTCGGTAAAAAGTTTCTGGATAGACGAGTACGCCAAGTACACCGATAGATATACCCAAGAAGCAACTCCCGCCATTCAGAATAAAATCGGCCAATTCGCCTCCAACCCTCTGATTAGAAACATCATTGGTCAGCCCAAGTCGAGCTTCAATCTGCGCGAGATTATGGACGAGAAGAAAATAATGATAGTAAACCTCGCCAAGGGCCGGGTGGGGGAGAGCAATGCCCGACTCTTAGGCTCCATGCTTATCACCAAGCTTTACCTTGCGGCTATGTCGCGCTCTGACGAGAAAGCGCACGACTTGGCGGCCCTGCCGCCCTTCTATCTTTTTGTCGACGAGTTCCAATCGTTTGCCGACCGCTCCTTTGCCGACATTCTTTCGGAATCGAGAAAGTACAAATTGAGTCTCACCATGGCTCATCAGTACATAGAGCAGATGGACGAGGAGGTGAGAGAGGCGGTCTTCGGCAATGTCGGCACGATGATAGTTTTCCGTGTTGGTGCTTATGACGCCGAGGTGCTCGAGAAGGAGTTTGCCCCAACTTTCACTGCGGAAGACTTGGTAAATTTAGGTTTGCGCCAGATTTACCTGAAACTCATGATTGATTCCGTCACCTCGGCGCCCTTCTCCGCCACCACTCTGCCGCCAATCAAACCGCCAAAGGATTCTTATGTAGACGAGATCATAAAGTTTTCAAGAGAGGCCTTCGCCAGACCCAAGAGTGAGGTAGAGAAAGAAATCAATATTTGGCACGAAGAGGGAAGAAAAGCCGTTGCGGCCCAAGAAAAGGAAAGACCGGCCCGAACGACTGTTCAGTCGGGCGGGCCGCCACCCCGACCGAGGCCCGTGAATCGTCCGCAGGCTCCAAGACCCGAAGAAAGAATAAACCTGGAGGCGCTTAAGAAAAAGTCCGATAACCAAAGAAGACCCGACGCCCAACATGTCTCTGACCTCAGGAACGCGCTCAGGAATGTCATGGCCAAGGAACCCGAGAAAGAGGCGGAAAAACCGGCGCCGAAAAGTCCGAGCTCCGAGGAGCTCAGGAAAATTCTTGATGCCTAATAGTTCGACGATGCTCACTGCAGGCGAGATGACTGGAATTTGATTGCTAAGAGGATGAAAGAAGGGATTTTTGATAAGGTGTAGGAATGCGAATACTTATAACCACAGGGCTTTCGGCAACTGATATTGGTGGGCCCGCCCATTATGGTCTTAATTTAGCAAACGAATTTACAAAATTAGGCCACAAGGTCAATATTATTGCGTATGGACCCAAAGAAAAGGAATTGCCGATTGTAGTTAGACATTTATATTTTGTACTCAGAATTTTTGGCGATATTCTGAGGTCCGATTATATATTAACGACTGATACTTACAGTGTGGCTGTTCCGACCGTCATTTTATCTCGGTTGTTTTTTAAGAGAGTGGCGGCTCGTATTGGTGGGGATTTTCTCTGGGAGTCTTACGTAGAAAGAACAGGAGAAAAAATAACCCTGAAAAATTTTAATGCTCAAATGCCGTCATTGAGTATAAAAGAAAGCATAATTTTCTTATTCATAAAAATATTTACTAAGTTGATCCATAAGTTAGCTTTTAATACCAATTGGCAGAAAGATATTTGGCAGAGGACTTATGACATTAAAAAATCAAAAATTTGTGTAATTAAAAATTTCATACCATCTAAAAATTTTTATCCCACCCATAACCAAGTTTTTCTTTGGGCAGGCAGAGAAATAAAGTTAAAAAATATTCAACTACTAAGAGAACTATCTGCAGAATTCCCAATAGAGACTTATTATGAATTACCTCATTCTGTTCTCCAGGATAAGATAAAAAATTGTTATGCTGTCATATTGCCCTCCTTTTCAGAGGTGTGCCCGAATTTTGTCCTGGAGGCGATCTCTTATGGCAAGCCTTTCATTATGACTAGGGAAACTGGGATGAAAGAAGTTTGCAAAAATGGCGGTATTTTTGTTGATCCTTTTGATGAAGATGCTTTGAAAGAGAGCATAAAAAACATGTTGGACAGCGTAAAGTATATGCGATATCAAAAGGAATTAAAATCACTTCAACCTCGTTCTTGGCGACAAGTGGCCGAAGAATTTTTATCATTATGTCAATGAAAATACTAAGCATCGGTTCTGACAGGAAGTTGTTTGAAGAAGGGAGCGCCGTGTCCGAGCGTATAAAGGAATATGGCAATTTAGTTGACGAACTTCATATAGTTGTTCTTGCCCTGAAATCTCTTGGGCTCAAAGATAAGCAATTAACCTCAAAAGTTTGGGTCTATCCCACAAATTCATTTTCTAGATGGTTTTATGTCTATGATGCCGTGCGCCTTAGTAACAAGATTATTTTCAGCCGTAAATTTGTGAAGGGTCAGTCTATGATCACAACACAGGACCCCTTTGAATGCGGGTGGGTTGGCCTGATCGTAAAAAGAAAATGGCTGATACCTCTAGAAGCGCAATTACACACTGATCCGTTCTCGCCCTACTTTTACGGCTTTAAAAATTTCATACGCAAAAATGTGGCGCGGAAAGTTTTAAGATACGCCGACGGTGTCAGAGTAGTGGCCGAGAATCTCAAGGCAGGGCTTACGGGTCTCTCGGGCGCCGCCATCACCGTTTTGCCGATTTATGTCGACAAAGAAAAGATAGAAAACGCGGAAGTAAAATTCAATCTCCACAATCGCTATCCGTGGCGCTTTATAATTCTTGCCGCTTCCAGACTTACCCGTGAGAAAAACTTAGGTCTCACCCTGCGGGTTTTGGCGCGAGTGAGGAAGAAATTCCCGGGTGTCGGCCTGATTATTCTTGGCGCCGGTCCCGAAGAAGGGAGATTAAGAGGTCTCGCTAGGCGACTGGGGCTCTCTGGTGCTGTGGAGTTTGCCGGCTGGCAGGAAGATTTGACTTCATTTTACAAGAGCGCCAATCTTTTCATTCAAACCTCTCTTTTTGAGGGTTATGGCCTCTCTTTGGTCGAAGCCGGACTTTCGGGCCTGCCTGTTGTGACCACCCCTGTCGGTATCGCCAAGGAGCTCATAAACGAAAAGGAGGCCTATATTATCGAGCCGACAGACACCGAGGGGTTTGTTAGCGCCATTATCGACCTCGTAGAGAATAATCACAAGCGCGACTATCTGCGCATTCACCTGCGACAGACTCTGGAGGCGAAACTCTTAGGCAAAGAAGAATATCTGTCGAAAATAAAAGAAACTTGGGAACAAACAGCGAAAAAAATTGTGGCTAAAAAATGAAACTTCTCATCCTCACCCAGAGCGTAGACAAACAAGATCCGGTCCTCGGTTTTTTCTGTCGCTGGGTTGAGGAGTTTGCCAAGCGCGCGGAGTCAGTTACTGTCATCGCTCTAGGAGTGGGCGAATATTCCTTCGCGCCCAATGTAAAGGTCCTTTCTCTCGGCAAAGAGAGCGGCAAGTCAAAGTTCAAATACCTCTTAAGATTCTACAAATATATTTGGGGAGAAAGGAAAAATTACGATGCCATCCTCGTTCACATGAACGAGGAATACGTGATTCTCGGCTGGAAACTTTGGTTTATCTTGGGCAAAAGAATCTTTCTTTGGCGGAATCATGCCAAGGGAGGGTTCTGGACTTATCTTGCTGTCCTTTTCTCAAAAAAGGTTTTCTACACCTCTCCCGCCTCATTCACCGCGCGGTTTAAAAAAGCTGTCCAGATGCCCGTAGGTGTAGACACGGAATTCTTTAAGCCCGATTCCTCGGTTCCCAAACAGCCGAATTCAATTCTTTTCTTGGGCAGAATCGCACCGGTGAAGAAGGTTCTTGAATTCGTGGAGTGGTTTAAAACACTGGGAGGGGAAGCTAGGGCAGTCGTTGCGGGCGAGGCCCTGCCCAGGGATAAAGATTATGAGACACTCGTAAAAAACAGGGCGCCCGAGAAGGTTAAATTTGTCGGGGCGGTTGACGAGAGTCAGGCGTTAAGACTATACCAATCCCACGAAACATATGTGAATATGACCCCTGCCGGTAGCTTCGACAAAACTATTTTTGAAGCGGCGGCCACAGGCACCAGAGTAAAGGTTGCCAACCCGGATCTAAAATTTATGGAAGCTCTGGGGAATGAAGAGTCGCGCGACTTTGTGGTGAAAAACCACAGTCTCAAGGTACTCATGGATAAGCTGGGGCGAGAAATGTCGTAAAATATTCAGATGATTGAATTTTTAGACAAACACAGAATTTTGCGATTTCTCATAACGGGCTCGTCCGGCGCCGCCTTGAACATCGGACTTCTTTTTATCTTCACCGAATTCTTCGGCTGGTGGTATCTCGTCTCGGCCACCGCAGCCTTCCTCCTCTCGATAGTCTTCGGTTTCAGCGCGCACAAACTCTGGACCTTTAAAGATTCTTCCACCGACCGGATTCCGGGTCAATTCTCGATTTATTTGGGGCTGATGCTCTTTAATCTTGCCGCAAACGCGGGGATTCTCTATACCCTCGTCGAGAAGTTCGAGTTTTGGTATATCTTCGGTCAGGTTGTCACAAGTCTTATCATCGCGGTCTGGAGCTTTTTTGCTTACAAATGGCTGTTTAAAAGAAGGATACAAACCGAAATGCCGACCTGATATACTGGAGCGACAAAAAATGAAAAGATTGTCTGTAATCATTCCGGTATATAACGAAGCGGCTACTATTAACGAAATTCTTGCCAAAGTGAACAAGGCCTCTCTCCCAGACGGGGTGGAAAAAGAAATTATCATAGTTGACGACGGCTCCACCGACGGCACGAGAGAAGTATTAAGCAAGCTAAAGTCCGCCAACCTATCGGTTGTTCTAAATGAAAAAAATATGGGCAAGGGCGGCGCCGTCAGAAATGGGATTGCCAGAGCGACGGGCGAGATGGTTATTATCCAAGATGCCGACCTGGAATATGACCCCGACGACTACCCGGCGATGATTGCGCCGATTCTGTCTGGAGAGGCGGACGCGGTTATGGGCATAAGAATCAAGGATGAATCGGCTAAAAAGCTTAATTCCCTCTACGGGCTTGGGAATTGGCTTATCACTTTTACGAGTAACCTCCTTTATTCATACAACGCCGAGGAATACACTGGGGGATACAAAGCTTTTAAAACCGATGTTGTAAGGTCGATAAATGTCAGGTCGAACGGTTTTGATTACGAGCACGAGCTTATCTCTAAAGTTCTAAAGAAGGGCTACCATCTAGCCACCGTGCCCATACGTTACTATCCCCGAAACTATGGTGCCGGGAAAAAGATAAAGTGGCTCGACGGCTTCAAAATTTTGTGGGTAGTGATAAAGTATCGCTTTGTTGACTAATATGGAAGAAGTCCCTTACCCATTTTTACGGAAAATATTCGGAGATTACCGTTTTTATCTTGTTTTGCTTTTAGCCGCTCAAATTCCTCTGGCTTTTTTCTATGTCACGCCAAATTTTATAATTAGCGGCGACGCAACCGGCTACAACGAGACAATCAGGTTTCTTGGGGGCGAAGAGGTAGAATCTAGTTCAGTAAATATACGCCTCCTAACCGTACCCCTGCTTCTTTATTTGAGCCATCTTTTGAACACGGCGCTTGGCGACCCGTACCTAAGCATCATGCTCGTGAATCTGGTCTTCTACTTTTTGATAGTACCCGTTTTTTTCCGACTCGTGTTTGAAATCTACCGCGACAAACTCATCGCTTTTTTCGCCTCGATCCTGTTTTTCTCAAACTACTATTTTTTCAACGCTGACAACTTTTTCATCGGCGACCTTGCGGGCAGATTCTTTTTTCTCCTCACAAATCTTTTAGCCCTGCTTTATTTTCTTAGGCAAGAGAAAAAATATTTTTATTTGGCGATTTTGAGCTCGGTTGTCGGCGTATTCTTTAAGGAGTTCGGCGCGCTCGGGATGCTAACACTCGGCTGTTTCATCCTTCTCTCAGAGACCGGATGGCGGGAAAAGATAAAGCAAATTTTTAAAGCGGGGCTACTTTTCTTAACACCTCTTGTCGTCTTTTACGCCCTCTTCTATCTCAAGTTTCACTACTCATATCTTAACTGGTACGACTACAATGTTAACCTCTATCCGGAAGACGAGAACCAGTACGGCTTCGGGATCTTTCTCAAGGTCATGGGCTGGGTATTCTTGGCGGGGTGGCCGCTTTTCCTCTACGGTCTCTGGCAGGAGAAGAAAAATTTCGTGAAAGAACGGGCCAAGGTTCTTCTCGCCCTCTTACCGTCCTCTCTTATGTTCTTCGCTTGGCCGATGTTTATGCAACGCACGGCCTTTATCCTGGTACCCTGGCTTTCGATGATTGCCGCTTACGGCCTCTCGCGGATAGGCAGAAAATATGTCGTAGCTCTTATCGTTTCTGTCTATATCGCCCTAAATTACAACCTCGAAAGATTGCTTCTCTTGATTAATCTACCGTTCTGACGATACTGGATAAGTATGCGCATCTCTTATCTCACCCACACTCTTAATCCGAAAACCGGCGCCGGAGTCTTTACGGAAAATCTGGTAAGCGGGATACGAGCCCAAAGTAAGGGCGCCGAGTTTTCAGTCCTGACGAGCGAAAATCATATTAAGCCCGATCTTCTCGGACTTCTCAGAAATCTGCCACACATAAGAGAAAGGTTCAGGGAAGCGGATATCATCCACGCTCTCGACGGCTATCCGTACGGGGTAGTTGCCGCGATAGCGAATCTCGGTATTTCTAAACCACTTGTGATTACAGCCGTCGGCTCTGGTTCCGTCGGTCTCCTGCGCCAGTCAGGGTTTAAAACAAAGCTTCTAAAGTGGGCCTACCAGAAGGCCGACCGAGTGACCGCCATCAGCCGCTATGTTGCGAATGAAATCAGGAACGTCTTACCCGATTTATCGATTGAAGTCATAAATCATGGTGTGGACGCCGATTTCTTCAAACCGCTTGGCACGAAAGAGAATGATGCTCCGTACATTGTAACGCAGGGAGAGTTCAAGAGGCGAAAGGGTTACAGCGAAATATTGCCCATTATAAAAAAAGTCATAGATAAGAGACCGGACGTGAAATACGTAATTATCGCCGACATCGGAAGAAACAAAGAGTACCAAATGGAGCTCCAGTTACTTATGAGGACACTCGATATTGAAGATAGGGTTGTCATAAAAAGTGGCTTAACTCGGGAGAAGTTGAGAGAAACCTATCAGAGAGCGTCGCTCTACCTCTCTTTGCCGAAGAATGTCGACGGTGATGTTGAGGGCTTCGGGCTCTCCATTCTTGAAGCGGCCGCTTGTGGTACACCGTCAGTGGTGGGTAAGGGGAGCGGAGCGGATGATGCGGTCTCCGACGGCAAGAGCGGATTTCTCATTGATGGCGGAGATGAAAAATTGGTGGTAGAAAAAATACTTTCAATCCTTGATAATAAAGACCTGCAAAGAAAGCTTTCAGACGGAGCAAGAAAGTGGGCGGAAGAAAACACTTGGCCTGCCAAGGCGCGCCAATATCTAAAGTTTTATGAATCCAGATGAAAAAATTTAAAGTCAGCTACTCGTACCCACTTGAGCATCCGGTAAAGGTCGTAATCAGGCGCCTTGGTCGCCAAGGGCTTTTGGGCTGGCTTATGCAGAGATTTGGCACGGCTGTGAATGAGCGGGACTTGGTAATTTCGGAGAGAATTATAGAATTACCGACTTTCAACCAATAGCTCGGCAAACTTTTCTCTAAACCCGAAGGTGAGATTCTCGAGATAGGGCACGTCGCCTCAAGTACTTCGCTTGAGCTTGCAAGTCTCGGCTTCAGAGTTACGGCCATAGACCTCCGCGAGTATCCGTTTTCTCACCCGAATCTTCTAAGTATCAAGGGAGACTTTCTTAAATATAATTTCAGTAAAAAATTTGACTGCGTATTTTCACTCTCTACCATAGAGCACTTCGGAATGAGTAAGCGCTACGGCGGGGAAGATTTGCCCGACAATACTCTTGATGAAGATGCATTCAAAAAAATCTCCGAACTTTTAAAACCAGAAGGTCGAGCGATAGTCAGTTTCCCATATGCCAAAGCTTGGGTTCCGGATGTCTGGTTTCGGGTCTACACGAGAAAAGATTTAGAGTCCAAACTCTCAAAATATTTTAAAATCAATGAATCACGATTCTATCGCCGAGACAATAATGTCTGGACGAGAGTTGAGAGTCCTGCTTCTGACCCCGACTCTTCCCACGATGGCGTTGCCCTGTTTCTTTTGTCGCTTAAATAAAAGAACCCCGACTCGTTGAGCCGGGGTTTCTGCTAATGCAGTAAGGAAAGAACTGCTTCGGCGGTCCGCTCGGCGTTTTTACCGTCGAGACGGAAGGCCTTTGCCTGCTCGGGATGGAGTCCGAGATTTTCCGTGAGAGCAATCTTGAGGAAACTCCTGAGCCCGCCTCGATTTGTAGCCTTGGCCGAGCAGCCGAGTTCAACGAGAGGAAACTCCCGCATTACTCCACCAGTCTCCCTGATGAACGACGTCGCCCCTCGCTCTGGGTAGAGCATGGAGATTGTCTGGATGCCGAGGGCCGCCGCCTGAATCTGAATCGTAGAATACATTCCCACCACCACTCGTGAAGCCGCGACGATGTTTAGGATCTGGCGGAAGTCGACGGTTGTGTGGATTTTCCACGGGAACCGCCTTTCCGCCTCTTCCCAGAGACGTATTTCTTCTTCGCCCGCCTCGCTCATGCGTCCGTGACGAGTTGCCACGAGATGGCACGGGATGTTGCACTCAATGAGTGCCTCGACGAGTTCCAAAAGCATCTCGCCCGCGTGCCAGATCTGGCCCGGGTAGAGCACCACAGGAAGGTCGTCGTTCACGCCGAGAACTTCGAGTCCGCGGGTGGGTTCGAGGACTGTCTTGGCCAGAGCGTCAAAGGACGGATAACCTGTGACAGCCACTCGAGTCTTCTTTTCATCCCAGATGTTCCAGGCGTCAAGGACAATTTCCTTGCCCACCTCATCGTTGACGCAGATGAGGTCAGGTCGATACTCGGAATCCGCCCAGTCGGTCTTCAACCTTGCGCCCCAGAAGTCCTGGAGGGCTACGGTCGGCACACCCTCCTTCTTGAAGAAGGAGAGAAGGTCCCGCCCAATGCTCTCACCCGAGCACATGCTCGTGACAAAGATGTCCGGCGGTTCGCCGTAGATAACGTAGCTCGTATTCAGGGGCTCGGCTAGGACACGGTATTCCTCACTGGAGTTCTTGATGACGGATTCTCCTTTGCCTCCTTCCTGAAGAAAGAGCTTGACCTCAAGGCCACGCTCTCGCAAGACGGGAAGAATAGGGAGGAGGTTAGCAGTACCTCCGGGGTCCTTACAGACCGCCCATACTGTTTTCACTTAACACCTCCTTCGTGTATGATTGGCGAGCGATACTTAAACGTACTTCTGCGCGGGATTAAATCACTTTTTAAGCACACTTGTCAAGTAAAAAATGAAAAAAGTCCTAATACCAATCTTCCACGGGCACATCGCGAGGAATATCTTGAGGACTGCTGTTTTATCCGAACTTACTAAACAAGCCGAAGTGATTCTTGTTGTGCCCGCCTTCAAGCGCGACCTATATGAAAAAGAGTTTGGGGGGAAGCTCGTGAAAGTTATTGCCTCGCCGGAGATAAAACATTCTGACCTTGATAAATTTTTAAGAATTTTCTACTACTACTTTGTAGACACAGCGACCGTTAGAACCATCCAACAGGAGCAATTTATCCTCACGAATAAATATCCGCGCTACCTCTGGGTGAGATTCTGGACGAAACTTTTCGGCAATATAAAAATTTTGAGGCAATTCATCAGGCTTCTTGACCGACTCTTGGTTAAAGACGTAACTTTTACGAATATTTTTGACACGCATAAACCTGACATTGTTTTCATTCCCTCTATCACCTCAGACGATGAAGGACTTGTTTTACGGCAGGCGAAAGCTCGCGGGATAAAAAGTGTTGGCATGGTCCGTTCTTGGGACAATATTACGGTCAACAAGGGCAATATCCGTATTTTCCCGGACAAGCTTCTCGTTCATACCAATATTCTCAAAGAAGATTGTGTAAAGTATGCCGACTATCCCGGAGAAAGAATCGAAGTAGTTGGCATGTCGCACTTCGACTACTACGTGACCGACACGCGTATTCCACGCGAAGAGTTTTTCAAAAAAATCGGTGGCGACCCGAAGAAAAAGACAATTTACTTCATGCCCATAGGACTCTCCGATATTGAAGAAGATAAGTTTATGCTCAACTTCTTGGAAACTCTGGTGCGCTCCGATAAAAATTTTACCAACACTCAATTAATGTTGAGCCTCCACCCTAACGCGACGAAACCTATAGACTACGCTTCTAAGGACACCTTGTTTATAAAGCCGCCGCAGTCGATAGATTTCCCCAGTGGTAAGCCAACGGACAGGGAAATTACCAAAGAGGCGATGGAACTCATGGCTTCCGCCATTTATCACTCCGATCTCGTTGTGAACTATCAGGGCACAACCTCAATAGATGCTTCCGCGTTCGACAAACCCGTTATCAATATCGCCTTCGACGGCTCGAAAGAGAGGCCCTACCTCAAAAGTGTCAGGCGTTTTTACGACTTTACCCACTACCAGCCGATTTTGGAGACCAAGGGCGTTAAACTTGCCCGAAGCATTGAGAAATTGAAGGCGCAGATTATCGAATATCTCAACCACCCGGAACTCGACCGTGCTGGGAGAAAAAGAATCGTAGAAGAACAGGCGCCTCAACACGATGGCCACGCTTCGGAGAGGACGGCCTTGGCACTTCTTAATTAGCGACGCTTTGATATCAGATCGGCAAGAAGGGCGAGAATCACGAGGAGGAAGCCCGCCACCATTAGGAAAACGCTGAAGTTCCCGACAAAGTTCTGGGTATATAAGTCATAGCCTCCCTTAATTAGGCCAAGGGTTATGGCAACCAAACTCGGGGGCACGAAAAATTTCATCGGTTCAAAGTAGAAAGCAATGCGACCGATGATAGCTAAGAACCGAAAAAAGTCTATTGGTACGATGCTCGAGCGCCCGCTCCTCTTGAAATAATCTATCGGCACATATTTGACCGTGTAACCGCTTTTGACGAAAGCCATGGTGATAGTTGAGGTAAAGGAAAAACGCTGCGGGTAGAAACTCCAGAACTCCAGACACAAATCTTTTTTAAAGAGACGCATGCCGGAATTAAGGTCTGGTATTTTCATACCCGCAAGGTAGCTCGCCACCCAGTTGAGGAAAGCTTTCGCGGGCTTTCTTGCTTTTGGACTCTCGTTTGTGGCGGTCGTTCTGGCGCCGACAATCATGTCATATTCGTTCATATGCGCTGTAAGTTGCGACAGAGAGTCCAATGGATATGTCCCGTCAGCATCGACGATAAATATCCATTTTCCCTTCGCCTCCCTGATACCGCGCTTGAGTGAAGCACCGTAACCTAAGTTGTAGGGATTATTGAGAACGGTAATTTTCTTAAGACCGAGAAGAATTGAGCTGGTGTTGTCAGTGCTTGAATCGTTAACGACAATTATCTCGAAAGAGAGATGCTTTAATTGCTCTATCGTCTCAAACAAGCGCTTAAGAGTAAGGGAAAGGGCCGCACCCTCGTTGAAGACCGGTATGACGACCGAGATGTCCTTCATAGATTTTTAGTCTATCAGGAAGTATCGTTTTTTGAAATCGGGCCCCACTTTGTTAGGATTACCCTATGTCAAAGGCGCTTTCCGTCCTCCCATTCATCGTCCTCGCGGCCATCTTCTCTTTTCCCGATATTTATCTCTGGGCGACAGTAGACAACTTTGATTCGCCGGTACGTTACTACCGAGGTGATACTTATCATTACCTCTCCGTGTTCCGCTCCGCCATGATTGACGGCGGACCGAATGCCAATTCTTTTTTCGTCGAACAGCCGGACGAAAAGAGCCAATTTTTTATCCTGCAAAGTCTCGCCCTACTTCTCTCTCCGTTTAAAGATGTCTCCATCGTGTGGTTCGATGTCTTCTTGCGCTCTCTTGTGGCACTCCTGGTTTATTGGCTTCTCACGAAATTATTTTTACTTCAGTCGGTGAGCGAGAGATTGTCAAAAATTTTAGCTTTCTCGGCAACCCTTATATACGGTATTATCGCTCTCAAGGGAGCTGCTATCGGCTTCTGGTTCCTGCCGGCGCTTCTGGGGGGTCTCTATTGTGTTATGAAGTTTCTCGAAGATGGCAAAGATGGCATGCGAAGTTCGGTCTGGCCCATTTTCCTATCACTGCCACTTTTTGCCGTACACCCTGTTTATTTCACTATGGGTGGCTTAGCCGCGCTTCTGGCTTGGTTTATAAGACTGCGTGAAGATAGGTCGCGAAGGATGCTCGCCATCTTTTTCGCTTGGTGTCTGACGGCCATTGGGCTTTTCGCTACACTCTACCTTTCTTTTTTTATTGGTTCTCCGGGCGGAGAGGATGCCACGTATCGTGTTGTTGCCATTGACACTAGATTACCAATCCACCCCGTATTCTCTTTACAACTCATAACCATAGCGATAGTCGCACTCCTTGCGAAAGAACGCGCCATTCTTATGTTCGCCATTGCGGCTTTCGTGGGCCTCAATAGCTACATTGTTACAGGAACCTACATTGCCAATAGTCACTACGCCCTTATTATCAACGACTTCCTCGTAATACTTCTAGTTCTTGCAATACTCTTTAAAGATAAAGCTCTCGGAACACATAGAGTTCTTGGAGTTTTAACCTTTCTGTTATTTGCCTTCATGCTTTTTGAAATTCTCAGATATCTTGATTTTCAACCAGGTTATATCGGCAGGTGGGCGCTCTTACTTTCGGGATTCTTCTTTCTCTCCGTTTTGCTTGTCTCAACGAGAGTGAGAAGTTATATCACAGGGGTTCTTGGCTCAAAATTAATTTGGCTTGTCGTTGTTTTTGCCCTCTTATATGCTCCGACAATTGCTTATAAAGATATGCAAGCGGACATCGACGAGCACCGAGAAGTTCAATCCTACCGACCATTGGTGGAGGAATTCAAAAGCAAAGAAGCAGGCGCTGTCTTAGCGAGACCAGAGGTGGCCAACATTGTGAGTCTTTACACTGGCCAAAAAGTTTACTGGTCTAACAACGCCTTTCCCGAATCAGTCACAGATGAAGAGCTTCTAGAGCGCTGGATGGACGCGGCAATTTTCTATCCGGAAGATGAATTTATTTATGGCGAAGAGGCCGTAACAAGTGTTATGGGTAATTCCAACCGATGCATGGTGCACAAGCGCGATGATTACTACAACATCCTTGTAAGAATAGGCTTCCCGCAATTTAAAGAAGACCTCTGCGACAGATATATCTCATATAGAGCAGGCTGGCCCGAACTCGTAGAAGAATCTAGAGACTTCTCTCGTCAGGCAACCTCAACCGGTGTCTGGCAGCCCCAGTACCGCCTAGACTGGCTTATTGTTGAAGAATCAGAAAAAGAAAAGCTCGGAAAATTTCTCGATAAATACTTCACTTTCGTTAAAGTTGTGGACGAGAGATTCTTTGTATATCATTTCAAAAATGGCCTCCCATGACAGATTCGGCTTCGAGTGGGCGAAGTATAAGAACATCCACCCGCAATACGAAGAACAGTTTAAAAACTGGGTTTCTCCTCTAACTCCGAAAGATTTTAAAGATAGGGCGGTGCTCGACGCAGGTTGCGGCATGGGCCGGAACAGTTTCTGGGCGCTAAGCTGGGGTGCCAAGCGACTCCAAGCATTTGATTACGGACAAGCTTCAGTTGGCGCGGCTAAGGAAAACTTGAAAGAATTTTCAAACGCCAAGGTTTCCCACGAAAGTATTTACGATATCAAATATGAAAACGAGTTTGATATCGCAATGAGTATTGGAGTAATTCATCACCTCAAAGACCCGAAGCTTGCCGTTAAAAATCTCATAAGAGCCCTAAAGCCCGGAGGCAGACTCGTGGTTTGGGTCTATGGCAAAGACGGTTACGGCCGGCTCGTTACGACATTTGTCGACCCGGTGAGAAAAAACATAACCTCCCGCCTACCCATAAAGCTCGTCCATTTTATTAGTTATCTGATATCGGCCCCTCTCTGGGTCTTCGTAAAAATTTTCAGAGGTCCCGGCAAGCTTTTCAAGCAGTTTTCAACTTTTCCCCTGTGGCACGTTCACAGCATTGTTTTTGACCATCTTTTGCCTGAGGTAGCGAATTACTGGGACGAATCAGAAGTCAGAGATCTCGTGGTCTCCTCGGGCGTAAGTCGTGTCGAGGTCTTGCGACCGCCACACGGCTGGGGCTGGACGCTTCTTGTAACCAAATAAAAATATGTGCGGCATCACAGGCTTTGCGGGCCCGGGCGACAGAGAGACTCTTGAAAGGATGCTCGAAGCAATACGCCACCGGGGGCCCGACGATAGTGGCATTTTCCTAAATAATGAAGTAGGACTGGCTCACGCGAGACTAAGTATCATCGACCTTTCTCCCACGGGGCATCAGCCGATGTTTGCTCCGGACGAGAGTATGGCCTTAATTTTTAATGGAGAGATTTATAATTTTCGCGCTCTGCGGGAAGAACTGGAGAAAACAAAAAAGTATCATTTCCGCGGCACGAGTGATACGGAAGTTATTATTAATCTCTACTTGGAGTTCGGCGAAAAAGTTTTCGAAAAACTCAACGGGATGTTTGCCATAGCCCTTTACGATTTCAAGAAGTCTCTGCTTATCCTTGCTCGTGACCGCATGGGCAAGAAACCCCTTTACTGGTCGCTGGCGGGTAAAACTCTTGTTTTTGCCTCCGAACTCAAGGGCCTGTTCGCCCATCCGCAGATTAAAAAAGAATTAAATCTTGAATCCTTAAATAAATATCTTGCTCTCGATTATGTGCCGACGCCGCATTCAATAATCAAAGGTGTTGAGAAACTTGAACCGGCGACCTATCTTGTTTTTAGAAACGGAGTAATCAGAAAAGAAACTTTTTGGCAACCAGATTTTTCAGCAAAAGAGATAACGCTCGATGAAGCAACAAGTGGCCTCGATAAGATACTCTCCGAATCAGTGAAAGATCGGTTGATATCCGATGTGCCGTTAGGAGTCTTCCTTAGTGGCGGATTGGATAGTAGTACAGTCGCATACTATGCGAGTAGGGCCGCCGCCAATAGGATAAATACCTTTTCCGTAAGGTTTGAAGACGACACTTTTGATGAGAGCCATCACGCGAGAGGGGTAGCCAAGTTTCTAGGCACCGAGCACCACGAGGAAACTCTGACAGAAAGGGACGCCCTATACCTCGTGCCCAAAATCGCAGATTCTATAGACGAGCCACTCGCGGACGCCTCTTTCTTGCCAACCTATCTACTATCTCGGTTTACCAAAGAAAGTGTTACGGTCGCCCTAGGTGGCGACGGCGCCGATGAACTTTTCGCCGGCTATCCGACCTTTCAGGCCGAAAGGTTTTCTCGTCTCTATGAAAAAATACCTAAAGGATTGCGTAAAACTCTTGAACCTTTACTTTTAAAATCTTTACCGGCAGGCGACGGCTATCTTAGCGCGAACTTCAAACTGAAACAATTTTTGAAGGGTGCTGGCGCTTCGCCCGAACTTCGCCACCCCCTTTGGCTCTCAAGTTTTACCAAAGACACGCGTAAGGAGCTTTTGGCAGAAAATGTTTGGTCGAGACTCGCTGGTAAAAGTGAGTATGAGAACGCACTTCGCTCTTGGAATGAAATAGATGCAAGTGAAAACTCGCGAGCCCTGTATCAATACATGAGAACGTACTTAATGGACGAAGTCTTGGTAAAGGTGGACAGAGCAAGCATGGCGCATGCTCTTGAAGTTAGGGCGCCGTTTCTCGATTATCGCCTAGTCGACTTTGTAAACAGACTCCCGTACGAATTTAAAATGAAAGGTTTGAAAACAAAATATCTTCTCAAAAAACTTATGAATGACAAACTGCCACAGCAAATTGTCCAGAGGAAAAAACACGGCTTTGCCGTCCCTGTGGGCAAGTGGCTAAGGGGGGAATTAAAGGATTTGTGCGACGCTACTTTATCGGAGAAAAATCTCAAGAAGCACGGACTCTTTAAGTATGAGACAGTCAGACGTCTGAAAGAGGAACACTTTAGTAATATGGAAGATCACAGGAAACTCTTATGGAACATCTTGGTCTTCCAACTTTGGTTTGAGCGTTGGATGAAATAACTAAACTACGTCGCCCCGTCTTAACTGGGCGTCACGCTTGAGGTCTCGGCGCGCTCTTTTACCCAAAACTTTTTTGAACTCACGGGCGTGGAGCTCGCCTGTGCCGGGGCGCTTGGCCCAGAGATTTTTCATACTAAACTTCTCACCCTTTTTAATGGGAGCGATGGTGACAACGGAAGCGAAGGCGAAGTCTATGGTCGGCTTTTCACCCTTAACAGGACCCTTCCTGCCACCGCGAGATTCCCAGATGGCGCGTGAGCCGTCGAGCATTACCTTGAGCTCTTTAGGATCCATGGATACTTCTACGTCATTACCGCGCCAGGACTTGTCGGAAACGAAGTGACGCTCAAGAATGGAGGCACCTAAGGCGACGGCGCCGAGCGCCGCCCAAGGACCGAGGGAGTGGTTGGAGAAGCCGAGAACCGTATTGGGAAAGACCTTCTTCATCTCCAAGAGACCACCGAAATTCACGTCTTTATAGGGCGTTGGATACATATTGGTGCAGTGGAGGAGGGCGAATGGCGTCTTGTACTTATTCATAATGCGCACGGTCTCTTTAATATCGGCGATTGTGTTCATACCCGTTGAGACAATCATGGGCTTCTTCCACTTAGCCACGTGCTCAATCAGAGGATAGTTGTTGCACTCGCCAGAGCCGATTTTGAAGGCCTTAACACCCATCTTTTGAAGACGATTAGCGGCCGCACGGGAGAACGGGGTTGAGAGGAAGACGAGCCCAAGCTTCTCGGTATAGCGCTTAAGGGTACGCTCCTCTCTTTCTGAAAGGGAACATTCGTCTATCACTTCCCAAATTGAGACCTTGGAATTCGCGGGAATTGTCTTTCTCGCCTCTGACTCGACCATCTCATCTCGGACGACGTGGCTCTGGAACTTCACGAACTCCGCTCCGGCACGCTTGGCATCACGCACCATGCGCTTGGCTTTAGCGAGACTGCCGCCGTGGTTAATGCCGATTTCTGCTATGACAAGAGGCGGATAATCAAGCCCAATTTTTCTCCCCGCAATCGTTAAACTCGGATTTTTTTTCATGATACACAATCATACACGCCTTAAGGTTATTTGACAAGATAGCTTCAAATATGTTATTATTCAAGTAGGCTATACTCTTCAAAGAGGAAAAGTGATGAAAAAGCAGAACAGCGTGTTATTGGGCCTTACGGGCGTCTTACTTGTCTGGCTCTCTAGTGGAATAGGGTTTCCGCTCGTGAGTTATCTCGATTTCGGTATCGGGGAGCTCTTGGCAAGCAGGGGACTCATGACCCTTCTCATTCCACTCATTGTTTTGGGCGGAGCGATGACACTGAAGACTAGCGCCAAGTCATACAAGGCGGCACTTTGGCTCACGGTTTGTGCCGCCACAGTGTTCTGGGCGTTCAAGATCTGGAGTGTGAGTCTGACGCTCGTGGTTTATACCACGGCGCCGATCTTCAGCTTCATCTTGGCATGGCGAAAGGGCAGACGACCCGAACTGGTGCCGGTCCTGAGTCTCGCGCTTATTCTTTTGGGGGTGTTCTTCGTTCTGAAACCGTGGACCGAGACAGAGTTTTCGTTACTTGGATTTGTTCTTGCCCTTATAGGAGCATTCACGAGTGCGAAATTTGCTGAAGCGGTCGATGAGTCCGGGGACAGCATGCTCCAGAAGTGCTTCGCCATGGGCGTCATCATGCTCATGGCTGGCTTGATTGGCTTCGAGGCCGACTGGGCGAGCATTGTTACCAGTCCAAAAGCACTCTTGGTACTCCTTGGTTTCGGTGCCCTTGTCGGATTCGTGAACCTTTTTGCCAACGTCGTGGCAATCAAGAACCTTACTCCGACGATATACCAAACCATTGTCCAGGGAGAAACACCGGCAGCCATCTTGTTTGCCGGATTAATCCTCGGAGAAAAACTGGATACTTTCCAGTGGTGGGGGGTGGCAGTTGCCATTGGTGGTGTCATTTGGCTCAGCCAGTGGCTCGGTCGCAAAGACAAACCCGTCGCCATAAGCTAGAGTTCAATTTTGAACCTAACCCGATTGTGCTGGCCATCTAGCGCAGTCGGGTTTTTCTTTGGATGTCTGCACAACTAAAACCCTTTTAATTTTTAGTAAAATGTTGTAGATTGTTATACCAATGTCAAGGCCTAAAGTTATAGGAGTGGTGCCCGCAAGGAGTAAATCGGAGGGAATTCCGAATAAAAATATAAAGCTCATAGCAGGGAAGCCCTTGCTTGCCTGGGCGATTGAGGCGGGAAAGAAAAGCGGCGTTCTGGACAAAGTCATTCTTATGACCGACAGCAAAGAGTATGCGGAAGTCGGCAAAAAGTACGGCGCGGAAGTGCCGTGGCTCCAGCCGGCCGAATTTGCCACAGACACTTCGCACGTATTTCTCGCGCTCAAGTGGCTCGTTGGAGAGCTTATTAAGAGCGGGGAAAAGCCAGACTACATTGTCTTGCTTGAGCCGACAGCCCCCGCGAGACAGCCCGCCCACATAAGAGAGCTCGTAAAACTTGTCACCGAAGGAAGGGCGGACTCGGGTTTCACAGTCCTTCCCGTACCTCCGGGACACAATGCCCACTGGCAGTTCTCTATTGATGACAAAGGCAAGGCGCACATTGTAACAGGGGAGCCGGTAACGAAAATTATAAGAAGGCGACAGCTCTTACCGACGCTTTTCGTCAGGGGTGGCTCAACTTATATTTCTAAAACGGAGTGCCTCTTAAAAGACGAGCCGGACATGTATGGCGAGGATGCGAGAGCGCTTGTGATTGACCCAAAGTATGCTCTGGATCTCGACAACGAAGAAGACTGGCGCGAGGCGGAGAAAATCTTGCCGACCTTGGTTAAATAATAAATATGGAGAAAAAGAGGAAAGTAATGATAGTCAGTCTCAATCGCTCCGAATATTCGCGCATCAGGAGCGTGGTCAAGGAGCTCCTCGAGAGAAAAGATTTGAATACCAAAATTGCGGTTCTCCATTCCAAATTCGCCAACAACAGCATTCTCTTTGAAGACGATGGCTTTCCCGTAGATTATAAGGTCAATATTTCCATAGGCGAGCGGAGTCCCGCGAATACCGCCGCGGCAGTGGGTGAGGTGACGACAAAATTTGCCAAGATTTTCCATAAAGAAAAACCTGAAGTGCTTGTAATCTTGGGCGACCGCTACGAAGCTCTTGGCGTTGTTATCGCCGCCGCGTTTCAGAATATTTTCATCGCCCACATTCAGGGTGGAGAAGTGACGGGAACACACGACGAGCATACTCGCCACGCCATCACCAAGCTCTCACACTTGCATTTCCCGGCGACAAAGCTTGCTGGCGAGCGCGTGGTCAAGATGGGCGAGGATCCGAAGATGGTTTTTACGGTAGGATGTCCCGGCACCGACATGCTTTTAAAGTCGCCCGAGCTTACCTTTAAAGAGTTTAAAGAGGAGCTTTACAAAATTACCAATCGTTCCGAAATTCTTGAGCGGCTGGAACCCGATTTCCTTCTTGTGCTCCAGTTTCCTGTACCAACCGAGCTTGAGGCGGCCGAGAAGCAGATTAAGGAGACCGTTCAAGCGCTCTCGGAATTCCCTCACTCAAAGCTTATTCTTACTCCCATTCCGGACGCCGGCGGCGATATTGTTGAAAAGGTGGTGAGAGAGTACGAGGCGAAAGACCCAAAAGCCATTGTTGTGAAGCATCTCCCTCCAGATTTGTTCATAAACGCCTTACGGCTCTCTAAAGTGATGATAGGGAACTCTTCGGCGGGTATTCGCGAAACCGGTTACTTCGCCGTGCCGACGGTCAACATCGGCTCGCGCCAGACTGGGCGCGAGCAGAGCTCAAATATCACGAATGTTCCGCACGACAAAGAGAAAATTGTCTCCGCCATTAAAAAACAACTAGAGCACGCCGGCTATGCCGTTGAGATGATTTACGGCGGGGGTAATGCGGGGAAGAAAATCGCCGAAATTGTCGCGACAGTTGACTGCTCCAAGATTCAGAAAAAACTTTTCTACTAAAATGCTCGGTCTCCGATACTTTAATTCCGACGAGATAAAGAAAAACAAAGAGGCAATCAAGCAATACTTGGATGAAGAAGGCGCGAGCCCCATCATCACTTCCGGTCGAGCCAAAAAAATCGTGGAGGAATTTATCACGGATAAAAATGCCAAAATTCTTGATCTCGCTCCAGGTGCCGGACTGCTTGAGGAAAAACTTTATGGAGTCGGTTACAAAAATTTGTACGGTGCTGACATTGACGATTACCTTAATTTCAAAAAACTTAAAGAATTTAAAAAAGTAGATTTTTGTTTTGATAAGCTGCCATGGTCAGACGCCTCTTTCGACGCCGTCATAAGCTTTGAGACGATAGAACACTTGGAGAACCCACATCACTTTATCCGCGAAATCAGGAGAGTGCTCACGCCCGAGGGCACTTTTATTCTCTCGACTCCGAATATTGACCACATCTTCAACAGAATTTTTTTCCTACGGAAAGGCGATATGCCTAGATGGCGCAAGAATAACAACCACTTAGCCCTTTTCCCGAAAGGACTTTTCGAGAAATCTTTTCTTAATTATTTTGATGTTGTCCATAAGGGATTTTTCTTTGGCTACTTTCCGTACCGCTTTCTTGCCAAACTCTCTTTCTGGCCGGAAAACAAGTGGTTTGCCCACACCGCTTGGTGGGTCTTCAAACCGAAAGCTTCATGAAACTAGTTTATTTAAGCAGTTTGCGCCTGCCGACGAGAAATGCCCACGGCTTCCAGGTGATGAATATGTGCTCGGCCTTCGCGCGCTCGGGTGTCGAGGTTGAGCTTATAGTCCCCTGGCGCTTTAATCTTTTGAAGGAAGAACCGTTCAGTTTCTACGGACTCAAACCGGATTTCAGAGTGAAGAAATTGCCAGCAATAGATTTATACCCCCTCCGCATCGTGCCCGAGAGGATTTCAAATTTCGTCCACCTTTTTTCTTTCCTTACCTCGGCAAGAATTTATCTCTGGTTTAAAAAGTTTGACATTCTTTACACGAGAGAGACCCTGGCATCGCTCTTTTTCCCTTCCCTTGTTTATGAAATCCACATACCGGAGCAGATGCGCGCCCCCGTCTTTGCCCCGAGGAAAATCGTTGTCATCACAAATCATATTAAGACGGAACTCGTTCGGCGCGGCTTAAAAGGGGAGCGCATTCTCATCGCCCCTGACGCGACCGACCCATCGCTTTTCGGCAGGATTAGCAAGGCAGAAGCGAGAAAAGAACTGGGGTTTCCTAACGATAAAAAAATCGTCCTCTATTGGGGCAATTTCAAGCTGTGGAAGGGGGTGGATACGCTGGCGGAAGCGGTATCGGAACTCAAAGAGGAGTTTGTAGTAATGGTTGGTGCCACAAAAGAATCGGATTTAAATCGTATTAGAGAAAAAACCTCCAAACTCTCAAACGTGCTTGTTAAGGGCTTCCAGCCGCCCGAGGATGCGCCTAAATATTTGGCCGCGGCCGATGTCTTGGTTATACCGAACTCTGCCAAGGACGAGAACTCGCTTCTCTACACCTCTCCTCTGAAGCTCTTCGAATACATGGCCGCCGAGAGGCCGATTGTTGTCTCTGATCTGCCGTCCTTAAGGGAGATTCTCAACAACAGAAACGCTGTCTTTTTCAAACCCGATTCATTCGAAAATCTTGCCACAACAATCAAAATGCTTCTCTCACACGAAGAGCTCCAGAAGAAGCTTGCCAGACAAGCGAGGCAGGATGTCGAAGAGTATACTTGGGACAAGAGAGCGGAGAAGATTCTTGACTTTCTATCCAAATGAAAAAAATTACAAGAAAGAATCTAAATAAGTTTTTGGCAATATACGCCACTAAAGAGAAAGTGCTTGATTTGGGTTCAGGCGGCTCATCTTACGGAGAATTTTTTCCGAATAGAGTAACCGTGGATATTGACCCGAACAGAAAGCCCGACATTGTGGCTGATGCCGAAAACCTTCCCTTTAAAGACGGGGAGTTCTCTGTTGTTCTCTCTACCGAAATGCTTGAGCATGTTAGAAATCCAAATAAAGTTGAAAAAGAAATACGAAGGGTTACTGCTCAAGGGGGCACCCTAATTCTATCTACACGATTCGTCTTTCCGTTACACGACACACCACATGATTATTGGAGGTTTACTAAATACGGACTTCAAGAATTATTCAAAGAATGGCAAATCATTGAGCTAATTCCGGAAACTAAGAATTTTTCTGCCGTGGCAGTGCTTCTACAGAGAATGTCTTTTCAATCAACATTTCATTTCAATAAAATGATTAAACTTATCCTATTACTCATTTCCTGGGTATTTGATCACCTTAATTTCTTAATAGCGAAAGAGTATGGCGATATTGGCAGAAAAAAGATTGAGTCGGATATCATGCCAACTGGATATTACATGGTGGCTCAAAAGCGTCACTATACATGATTTCATATTCGTGCACAGATAATTTCACTCTTGTTCCACGCTCATACCTATTTTCCCTATTTAACGGAAAGGCAAACAGAAAAACACTTACTTCACCCAAGCGGGTGATTATGTTGTTTCTAACTAAAAATATCAGCGATATGATATTTGCCACGCCTATATTTAGAGGACTTTTCTAATAAAAAATGCCGAACAAAAATGAGCTCCATGCCGAAGGCAGAAGAATTATTGAGCTTCTAGAGCACGATTTCGTATTGCCCAGTGGTGCCCTAACTTGGGAGAAAGTTCTGGGGGAAAATTCTGAAGCCAACCTTTTCCCAGACCTGGGTGACGTGGTAGCCTTTGTCGAATATTTCGACGGCCACCGTCTTATTGAGAAACAAATTGAGGTATACAAGAAATCTCTGAAAAACGGTATTCTCGTGTCCCAGTTTCCAACACTCGGCATCATGGGTTTTGCCAAATCGTATGAGTATTCGGATCTCCTTCTTGGGCTTATCGATAACTTTAGTATCAACCCGACTGAGACAAACAAAAAGCTCTGTGTCGAAAATCTCGAAAAGGCAATAGAAATTTTCAGATTTGATAAAAACATCAGCTCTTTTTACTACTCCACTCTCGGGTGGCGCCTACCGCTAATCGACACCAGAGACTCCATGTTCATAGAAATTTTCCTTGATGCCGAAAAAGTCTTTGATAGCCCAAGATATGGCGAGATTGCAGAAAATATCTACGAGAAAATCACAAGCTCATACTTCTTTAAAAGAAATGATCTCTTGGCCGCCCACATGCCTAATATCTCTGGCAGAGTAGTGGTTTGCAAAAATAATACCAACACACTCTTTGCCTGGCTTGCTTTGTATCTTAAGACAAGAAGAGAAGATATTCTCTCAAGCACAAAAAGACTCCTCTCTTCTCTTGAGAGTCGAGTCCTGACGAAGAACGGGGGAGTTGTCATGAATCTTTATGACGGGAAGCTTGACGCTTCAGCCAACCTAGCTGCCTCCTTTATGCTTCTTGATTTTTCTTGCGACATGTTTAAGTTTACAGGTGAGGCTCGAGCGTTAAGTATTGCTAAGCGTATTGCTGATTTCTGGCTCAAGCATCAGGCTTCAACAGGACTTTTTCCACTCAAACCTTCGAGCAAAGGTTCTTTCCTAGATTCGGAGACCGATATGTCCGTAGCGCTTTTCAAGCTCTTTGAGCTGACAGGAGACGGGAGATACAAAAGTGCTGCAGAGAAGTGCTTCCTCGGCATCTGGCAGTACCATAGGAGAGATAATTATCCTCTCTCGGTTGACATTGAGAGTGGTCAAACGATAAAAAATGTACAAAGAACCAAGTTTCTGGCATTATTTCTTAAGCTCCTTATCCTACTAATCTCTTACGATGAAGGTAAAACTATCTATGGAGATAAAGATTTGTGGAATCTTTTGAGAGACAGATAAAATGAAGCTCGACGAAGCAATAAAAAAAAGAAGAAGTACCAGGAAATACCTCGACCGAAAGGTAAGTAAGGATGATGTGCTTGCTCTAATAGAGGCGGCGGTTGAGGCGCCGAGCTCTTGCAATCTTCAGGTGACGCAATTTGTCGCTGTTCTCGACGAAGGACTTATCAAGCGACTTAGGGAAGAGGTGAGTTACAAATTTGGTTACGCTCCATGCTATATTTTTGTCCTCTACGACAAAAATTTTTCCAAGAAGCGCTCGGCGGGCGTTATGAGTGCCGGGATGTCCACCGAAAACATTATGCTTAAGGCGCTCGACTTGGGTCTCTCTACCTGCCCCTTCGCGGGCTTCGAAAAAGACTCGCTCATAAAAGAAATTCTTGGTATCCCAAGAGATCTTGAAATCCTCCTATTTATATCGGTTGGGTATGAGGACAAGAGTATCCTTATCACGCCTAAGGCACGTATTCCCGCCGAGAAGCTTGTAAGCTTTAACCGTTATGACAAAGAAAATCTCAAAAGGTTGGTTAATAAAACTGGCAAACTGACTCTCGAAGAATTCCTCGAATATCGCAGGAGAATCGGTCCTGTGTACCTTGACCGCTTTAGGCTTAACACCCTGAACCCGAAGTATTACAAAGACCTTGCCAGCTTTGTTTTGGGCCTCAATTTTACTGAGAACAGGCCGAAACTTTTTGATCTTATAAGCTACGATGGTGCTTTCATTAAATCTCTGACTGATATCGATACAGCCAAAAATTTTGATATCACGGCCTCTGATTTCTTGCCCTTCCATCTTGAATTTTTCGAAAAGAAACTTGGAGTTAAAACCGCGAAAATAGAAGAATCGGGGGTGATAAAAGTTTCCGACAACTTCTTCGATATTGTCACTTGCGCTTTTGAATATCAATTTGTGCCAGATGCCGAGACATTTGTATTTGAAGCGGCAAAAAAGATTAAGGGCGGCGGGTTTATTCTTATCGCCATTTTTGAACAATCTTTTGTTAGAAGATTAAGAAATTTTCTCGGAAGAACATTACGAGAATTTTTATCTGGCAGAAAATTTAACATCTATGAGCTTAACCCTTTTTATCGGTCGGGTCTCTGGCAAAACAAATCCACCAAGAATTTAGAGCATAGACTTAAAGAAGCGAGATTTATTAGAAGAAAAATAGAAGCCCCAGCTTCTCATGACTTTGGTATCAGGCCCCGTTACTTTTTGTTTGAGAGGACTCGCTAGCTATACCAAGAAGCCACCACCCCGATATCATTAAAGTCACTCTGGTTACTATTCTCCCGGCGATTGCCCCCCAGAGTCCGAAGAAATAAATAAAGATGACGAGAATGACAAGCCCGAAGAGATTATTGAAAATGTTGTACTGAGTAATCTGTTTTTTAGCCCCCACGGCGACGAGAGCCGTTTCCGCCACAAACGCCGTAATAATGGCAAAAAGTGACAGAGCGAAAACCTGCGAGTAAATTATTGACTCAATGTATTTCGGGAAAAGAATCGAGAAAAGGTATGGGGCAACGAAAACGTAAGCTAACGAGACCGCAAGTACTATGAAACTTAGTAGCCACAGACGGTATCTAAGCCTTTTCTCCATACCTATACTTTCCTGTCCGGCGAGTTTAAGGAAGGACAGGGTTTTCACTCCCTTAAGGAGCGACTTCAGATGGTCAACGGGCGCTATAGCTACGGAGTATATAGCGAGCTTAATCGGACCCAAGAGGAAGTAGATGGCGAGGCGGTCTACGTAGTTTGTTAAGTTTTTTAGAGCTGAAATGAAGCTTAAATACTTGCCGTAGGGAATGATGGTCTCGCCCAAGGTACCAGATGGCTTGATTGAGCTTGTAACCCTCAGATAGAGCAGATATTTTACTATTGTGGTTGAGCCGAAAAAGACCGCGATAATTACGACGACGTTTTCAGTGAGAAGGGCGCTTGTTATAAGGGAGGTTGATGCAACAATTTGGACAAGGAGAGAATACATGGTTGACCTTCTGAAGTCCTTTCTTGCCTGCAGGACAGCATCGTATATGGTTAACGTTTCGAGAAAGGGCAGAAAGGCGGCAACAAGCGCGAAAAGCGCGAAATAGTTCGTGTTGCCCTTATACAAATAGTAGAGAGCGCCAACGACTGCGAGGAGTGAACCCAAGAAACTCCATCTAATTTTTTCTCTTAAAGCGGGCGCAATCGAACTCTCACCATTTTTAATAATGGACTGAGTAAGGGAGGTGTTGATGCCCAGAAGGTTTGTAGTGGCCAGGAGTCCGAAGGCGGTGAGAATATACTTGTAAATACCGTATGTGTTCTGGTCGAGCTGGTTTGCGAGAATGACCGCACTCGCCAGCGCCGCGAGAGTCGAGAGAACCTGTCCGAAGGTAAGCCAGGACCCTCCCTTGGTCAGGTAGACCATGTCGGTTTTGAAGAGCCCTTCGCTCCCGCGGAGAGTGCGATAGACCAAGTTACGAAGACTTCGCATAGATTGCTCTTATGATAGGATAGTGGGAATGAATAAACAAATCCTAAGGAAAATCGTCTTTGTCGGACTTTTCCTCGTGCCATTTGTACCATTTCTCTTCTCGAGCTCGCTCTTTTTCCCATTCATTACTACGAAGGCCTTCGCCTGGAGAATTATCGTGGAAGTGGTTTTTGCCGCCTGGCTTGTTCTCGCGCTTCTTGACGCCAACTACAGACCGAAGCGCTCTCTCATTCTCTATTCAATCCTTGCCTTTCTCGTAGCCATCGGCCTTGCCGATCTCTTGGGCCTCGCGCCGATAAAAAGTTTTTGGTCGAACTTTGAGAGGATGGAAGGTTATGTCACCCTTCTTCACTTGGGTGCCCTTTTTCTCGTTATTTCCTCGGTTTTTAAAGAAGTCGACTGGAAGAGATGGTGGAACACGTCTCTTGCGGCATCGTTTGTAATGGTTTTATACTCCGTGCTCCAGCTCAACGGACTCTTTCCCATAAACCAGGGTGGTGTCAGAGTTGACGGTACCTTCGGCAACGCTATCTACTTGGCGGTCTATCTCCTCTTTCACATTTTCGTAGCGCTCTTCTATCTCTTGCGCGAGTGGAAAAACTCTGCCCTGCGCTGGACCTACGGCATCCTGATTTTCTTGCAAGCCTCCATTCTCTACTTTACGGCAACCAGGGGCGCTATCATCGGCCTCGTCGGCGGTATTCTCGTTACGGCGCTAATAAACATCACCAATAAGGAAAATAAACCGGTACGCCGAGCAAGTATTGCCGCCATTGCGGCGATAGCCCTTGTCTTCGGCGCCTTTTTCGTCCTTAAAGACGCAGACTTCATGAAGGAGAGCCCCGTTCTCTCCCGATTCTCTTCTCTAACTCTTGAGGAATTAAAAACACAAGGCCGATACTTCGTCTGGCCCATGGCTGTCGAAGGCTTTAAAGAGCGCCCGATTTTCGGCTGGGGTCAGGAGAATTTCAGCTATGTCTTCCAAAAACACTATAGCCCAGAGATGTTTCGTCTCGAGCCTTGGTTTGACCGCGCTCACAACATTTTTCTAGATTGGGCGGTCTCCGGCGGCCTCGTCGGACTGCTGGCCTATCTTTCCCTTTATGTCGCACTGCTTATTCTGATTTGGCGGCGACAGGATAACCAAGGTAACCAGGGGGGCTTTTCCAGAACGGAGAAATCGGTTTTGACGGGCCTCGTTGCCGCCTATTTTTTCCACAACTTTTTCGTCTTCGACAATTTGATAAGCTATGTGCTCTTCTTCTCGCTTCTTGGATATGTCCACTCAAGAACTACCGGTAACCCTCTCTGGCAGGCAAACCCGAGCGAGTCTCTTGCTAAATTTGTCTTAATACCCGGCCTCGCTCTAGCCCTCGCTCTTGGTCTCTATTTCGTGAATGTACGGCCCATTGCGACCAACGTCACTCTCATAGAGTCACTGAAGGCGGTCCAGACTCCGGGGCAAACCCTTTTAGCGATAGAAAATCTTAAGAAAGCCTATGATGGTTCGCGTCTCGGCCGGCCGGAAGTGGTTGAGCAAATCGCCCAGAATGCGGTGGGCATTCTTTCGCAAGATATTTCCACCGAGGCTAAGAACGAGTTCTTCAACTTCGCCGGGCAAGTAATCATGGCCCAAACCGAAGATCTTAAGGGCGATGCGCGCTACCAGTTGATTGCCGGCTCTTTCCTTTCGAGTGCCGGTCTTTTCAACGAAGCGCTCTTAATGCTCGAGGAGGCGAAAAAATCGATACCGGGCAAGCAGCAAGTGTATTTTGAAATCGGCGCCGTCTACATCAACAGGGGAGAGCCCGAGAAAGCCCTTGAGGCCTTTAAAGAAGCGTACGATTTGGCGCCGGGATATCCGGAGGCGAAGCTTATCTAT
>JBASCT010000003.1:0-9346 GCA_049651785.1 Minisyncoccia bacterium | reverse complement strand
TGGAGCTCGTAACCAGAAGATTGCCGAGTGTCGCAAGACCGGAGTTGTTAAGAACTGTGCTGAAGAGATTGGTGGCGAAGAGGTTCGTGGTGGTAGCTTGAGAGCCCGTGGCGTTGGCGAAGGTGAGGTTCTGGAGGGTGGAGGAGCTGTTAACGAGGAGGTTGGTGAGGGTGGCGAGGTTCCCGGTGAGTGAACCGATCGAGGCGGCGTTCGAGAAGAGGTTGGTGGTCGAGGCGTTGGTGGCAAAGAGATTGGTCGTGGTGGCCGAAGTGCCGGTGGCATTGGCGAAGGTGAAGTTCTGGAGAGTCGTCGAGCCAGTGACAAGAACCGAGCCATCGGCACCGATGGTCGTGGTTGAAGTACCTCCCACACGCAATTGATTCGCGGCAAGCGTGCCGGAGAAGAGCGAGGTGGTGGTCGCCTCTGTTGTCGTCGAACGATTGGCGATAAATCCTCCCGTGAAAGTTGAAGAGGCGGTGGAGATAAAACCGTTGAAGAAGCCGAGAGTTGTCGAGGTAGAGACACCCCAAGATTGCACTGTCCAAGCGAACGAACCCGAACCGCCGTCATCCACATCGCAACCGAAGAGACCGTTACTCCAGGTTAGGTAGTTATTCCCGGTACAAGTGGAAAGCCCGGCGCCGGTAAAGAATGTGCTGAAAAGGTTCGTAGAGCTTGCCGTTGTGGCGAAGAAGTTCGTCGTGGTGGCACTTGTGGTGGTAGATCTGTCGGCGATAAATCCTCCCGTGAAGGTTGATGAGGCAGTGGAGATAAAACCGTTGAGAAAGCCGAGGGTGGTCGAGGTTGATACGCCCCAAGACTGGGTTGTCCAAGCAAAAGCTCCCGGACCACCGCCGCCTGTAGGCCAAGTAGTGATGCAGTTGTCACCAGAAAGACAGAGCGTATCGAAAGTTGCTCTGACAAAATCGCCGTCTTCCAAAATACCGTCGATTCTTCTTGAAATGTGCGATACGTCGCTCTCGCTCTGGTTGGTGACAGTGTAGTAAATGGCAGGAACGACTTCGTTTGTCTTAAACGATTGGAAATCTGGTGCCGAGCTGATGTAGTAGGGCTGGTAGATTACCGTTGAGGGGCTCAGGGAACTTATTCTCGCGTCAATGTAATTCTCGAGCTCGGTTTTAAGATCGGTTTTGAGGGAATTAAAATTGATTGTAGTAGAGACCGAAGTGATGGTAGAACTTGCTCTTGGCGTTTGCGGCGTGCCGGTTGCTCTGGTTATTTTCGGCGCGGGGTCCCCAACCGGCCTCTCCGGCTTGATAAAGATTTTCTCAAGAGCAATTTCCTTAAGACTTCTAAAGCCGGCAAAAATGTTTTCGAAGAATTTGCCAACACCCGAGAGAATTGATGCCGCGGCAAATTGCTCTTCGCGATACTCTCCAGCTGCCAAATCTTCTCCCGTCTTGTAGACGACAGGCTGGCTAAGATGTCCAATCGTTGCGAGCCCCGCGCTCATGACAATGAGCGTCATGAGTGAGGCGGCGGCAAATTTTTTAAAAGGAAAGGGAGTCTTTGTCGGTAAGGCAATTTTCTTCTCTAGCTTGGGTAAAGGCAGGAGCTCCTCGTACTCTTTCTTGAGCTCTGGCAGGAAGAGAACTTTTTCTGTTTCGTATTTAACGGGAAAGTCGGCGAAGGATTGGTGTTGGAGAACCTCTGGTTCCTTTTCCGGCTTCTTCTTATCTTCCTTTATGAAAACAAGGGGCTTCGCCTCCTCGCTCTTGGCAAGCGGCGCTTGGAATTCAGTTTTCTTTTTCTTACCAAGTTTTCTTGTTTTCCTGTGGAGCGTTAGAGCGGAGTAATCAACGTACCAAGTTTTGCCTATGAGCTTGCCGGGAATTTTTTTGGCGCGACAAAGTTGCCCTATGTAGTCGCTTGAATAACCGATTTTTTTTGATGCTCGGACAGCCGAGATGAATTCCTTCCCGTCGACAAAAATAGCGTTATCCATCAACATAAATTATAAATCTCGTGTGTGGAAAACCCTAGGGATAACCTGTTAAATTCTGGGGATAGAGGGTTCTCCAGTTTGACGGGCTATTGACCCGCCATCAATGATCTCTGTCTCTGGCCTGTTTTATGTTCTGATTTGACCCAAATTTGGGTTTTTGAACACCGTTCGGATCAACTTGGAGGTAAACTTTTGCTCAAATTTTATTTAAAAATCTGTTTTGGAATAAGCAGAGCAGGAATTTTGTGTTATTAGCTCGTTCATCCGAGATATTCGATATTTTATGCATCAAACAAAAGATTTTTATAAGATTAGAATTTAAATATCTCGGATAATTTTTACTAGAATATGGAGATCTAAGGAGCCCTGTTCTACTTAATATTTTTAGCTTTAATTTGATAGTAAATTTTATGAAGAATCCTTAAAAATATTATGATTTTATCCCCACTTAAACCTTGATATAGAATATAAGTTTGCTATAGTAATAGTTAATAGTGATTATTAATGTTTATATAAGTAAATGACTAAAGAAATATACTTTTCAATTAAGGAAGCGGCAGAGATACTTGGAGTCTCTCCTCTTACTCTTCGTAATTGGGACAAATCGGGCAAATTTAAGGCCCAAAGGCACCCTATGAATAACTACCGTGTTTATAAGCTCTCGGCTCTTGAAGAAATAATTCGCGATATCGAAGGAGGCACCTCAAAGAGTAATGCCGGCAAACGCATTAAAAAGCTCATGATCAGGCACCTCGAGGACTAGAGTAACTTTGTAAAAATTTCTTTTAATATCTGAGGATTAGCGCGACCGCCACTTTTCTTCATTGCTTGTCCTATTAAAAATGCTACGGGTGCATTTTTATCTTCAGTATTTAATACTTCCTTAACAATTTCTTCAAGAATTTTCCTGTCACTAATTTGAACAAGCCCAATTTCTTTAGCGACAGTCAAAGGATCTCTGTCACTATTTTCTAATTGAGTAAAAATAATTTTTGCGCTGGTAGATGAGATTGTGTTATCTACAACAAGTTGGGCCGTGCCGAGGATACTAGATGGCTTAACCCTTTCAACTCCTGGCACATTAGAAAGATAGTTTGAAGCTACCCTTATAACTTCTGCTGTGGGGTTTTGAGATTCGAGTTGTTTAAATACCTCTCCCCTACTCTTGTCCTGAACATATATCTCAATCTGCTCTTTTGGAATACCAGAATTTGAAAGTCTTTCTCTCTTTTGCCAAGGGAGTTCCGGCAGTGATTTTTTTATCTCTTTCTCACCGAACTCTTGGACTTCGTCCACAAAGAGCTTGGCGAGATCCGGATCGGGGAAATATCGATAGTCGTGCGCCGATTCCTTGGCTCGTTGTGAGAAAGTTCCCTCTTTGACCTCATCCCAACCCCTTGTCTCCTGAATGACCGTCTCCCCTTTCTCGAGTGCCTCCGCCTGGCGCTCTGCTTCAAAACGTATGGCCTTCTCGACTGACTTGAAGGAATTAAGATTTTTTACTTCAACTTTAGTTCCCAGCTTGCCACCTTTTGAGACAGAGATGTTGGCCTCAACCCGCATCTCACCTTTTTCCATATCGGCCGAACTGATGCCGAGGTAAGTGGGAGAAATAAGAAGCTGGAATTCCTTGGCGAATCTCGCCGCCGTCTCGGTGTCGTGGATAACGGGCTCCGTTACAAGCTCAACCAAGGGTACCCCAGACCTGTTGAAATCGAGAAGACTTCCCCCATCGCCGGCATGTATTGATCTTGCGGTGTCTTCTTCCAAGTGAATCCTCGTAAGTTTGACGCCCGCGAGCGCTCCCCCCTTTACCAGAGGAAACTTGTACTGACTAATCTGATAACCCTTGGGAATATCCGGGTAGAAATAATTTTTACGGTCAAATTCGGTATAGTCCGCGATCTTGCCCCCGACGGCGGTGCCCAAGCGGACGATTGATCTCACCGCCTCGCGATTGATAACGGGGAGTGTGCCGGGGTGGCCGAGGCAGACTGGACAGATATTCGTATTCGGTCTTGTCTCGTTAGTATCGTTCGGTGAATCACAAAACATCTTCGTGCGGGTTTTCAATTCCGCATGAATTTCGAGTCCAACAGTTAAAACGTAGTCGCTCATGCTCTGACTTTAAGAGTTTTCACCAGAGTGTCGCTGAATTCTTTTACCAGGCGGTCATCAATAATCGAGACGGGCAAAACTTCTCTTCCGGCCTCGGCAAGAAGTTTAATTTTAAATCTTTTTTCTTCGGGAGAGATGAGGTCGATCTTGGTAAGAACGATGAGTTCCGGCTTCTTTAACATGTCTTTATTATAGAGCCCAAGCTCTTTTCTCACCACATTATAGGACTCGAGCGGGTTCTCGGACTCGGCCGAAATGCAATGGAGAAACGCCTTCGTTCTTTCTATATGTTTCAAGAATTTATATCCAAGCCCCCTGCCCTCCGAGGCGCCCTCTATAAGACCGGGAATATCCGCCAAAATATACCCATAAAAGCTTCCTAAGGCTGGCTCAAGTGTAGTAAACGGGAAGTCTCCAACTTTAGAATGAGCCTTGGTAAGCGTATTCAAAAGACTTGATTTACCGGCGTTTGGCAGGCCAATAATTCCAACATCTGCGACAAGTAATAGTTCGATCTTAAATTCGGCCTCTTCTCCCGGAACCCCAGGCGTAGACTCTTTGGGCCTAACGTTTATAGAGCTTTTGAAATGTTCATTACCCAAGCCGCCCCTGCCGCCTTGAAGGATGAGTACTCTTTCACCATCTTTAAGAAGCTCAAGCGAATGCCCTGTCGAAAGGTTCGTCAGACGGGAGCCGACGGGTAGCTTTACTTCCACATCTTTGCCCGATTTGCCTTGTTTTAAATCTTTGGCGCCGTCAGCCCCCGGCCCTGCCTCAATAAGCTTGACGTTTCGATAGGCGGAAAGTATGCCGATATCACGAACCGCCAAGGCATAAACATCGCCGCCCTTGCCGCCATTACCGCCTGAGGGCCCAGAATATTCTTTGCCCTTCTCGTGTCGCCAGCGGACAACACCGTCGCCGCCGCGTCCGGCTTTGAGAAAAAGAGTTAGTTCGTCTATAAACATCCTCCTACCTTATGCGTCAAGAGCTTTTTTGGCAAGATTGACAGCGCCATCTCTTGTTTTCGCCACACAAAGAAAAAGTCCCGTGTGACAAAAGATTGCATCTTTGACACCCGCAATCTCGGCTAAAGCACCATGAACCTTGCCGCCCCAAGTAGCCGGAAAAAGTTTCCTTGATTGAAAGTAGTTGTCTGGATTTTTGGAAACAGCTTGAGCACCCCAGGTCTCATCTTTTCTCGGGTAAACAACGTAAACAACTTCGGGTATCGGGGAGAGGGCGGGGCCCCACAGCAGTGGCTTATCGAGAACTACCAGGCGCTTGTCTTTGGATTGAGATAAGCTCTTCAGAACTTCTTTGGTGTCGGTGATTATACGCTGCGCGATGTTGATCTCGCGCCCGATGATTCCTTGGGCGAGGAAGATACACTCTTTAAATTTTGCAAGAAGTTCTTCTTCACTAAAACCATCCTCCTCGCTATAAGCGGTGATGATGTCGTAAACAGTATATTCACGAAGACCGGGAAATTTGTTCGCACTGATACTTACACCGTTGTCGTTGGCATCAATTGGAGATACCAGTTTCCGATCAATAAGCTCCGCGCCTTCGCGACCGGCAAGCTTCTCTCCCCACTTTCGCCAAACCAATCCGAAAGAGGAGTAAGGTATACCGTTTTCTCTTTTTCCAGCACCTTCTGGCTGATGATGATCAAACCTGTTTTTATCTGGGTCGGAGATAAAGCCAACGTCTATAGCAATATCGGCTGATTTAATCATCTCCTCATCGCGAGAGCGTACGATCTCCGAATCAGGATAAACAAAAAGGGCCGTGGCCACGGCAAAGACGTCGTCAACGTGGAATCTGCCGCTGTGCGTTACTATTTTCATCC
Source organism: Minisyncoccia bacterium (assembly GCA_049651785.1). Taxonomy (GTDB): domain Bacteria; phylum Patescibacteriota; class Minisyncoccia; order Phycocordibacterales; family Zambryskibacteraceae; genus UBA5004. Next base: position 3,410 of record JBASCT010000003.1, on the reverse strand, counting down.
CGTACGAAATCTGTATATTCTATTGGCCCAAGCTAGAAGCAAGATGTAGAGTGAAATGGTTAAAGACATTCTTATTCTAGCAAATTATTTACCATGGCATTTCTTATACTTTTTCCCGCTACCGCAGGGACAGGGATCGTTTCTGCCAACTTTCGGAAAACCACCATTGGAAGATGCGCCCCTGTTTCCTTCCGTGACACCCGTGCCTCTCGGCTCGTTTGAATATGTGGGCGTCGCCGCCTCTTCTCTTGCGATTTTCATGGACTTAAGAGCTTCTAAATTCAGAGCGGCCATGAATTCGGCAATCTGTTTGGCGATAGAAGCTTCCATGTCGCGGAAAAATCTCAACCCATCTTTCTTGTATTCCACTAAGGGCTCTCTCTGTCCGTAGGCGCGCAGATTCACGCTCGAGCGCAGATACTCCATCATCTCCAAGTGGTCAACCCAGAAGAGGTCTACGGTCTGGAGAATTATTCTTTTCAAAACCTCCGGAGCATGCTCGCTTGCCTTGAAGGCCTCTCTTGCCTTTTCGAGCATTTTTTCTTTAACTTCCGGCTCGACAAGCTCGGAGGCCTCGGCGAGGTACGCCTCCACTTCTGGTCTGCCACCCAAAAGAACTTTGCGGCGGCGCGCGTAGATAATATTCCTTTGGAAATTTAAAACATCGTCGAACTCAAGAACGTGTTTGCGGGCATCAAAGTTGAAGCCCTCTATCTTGGCTTGGGCTTTTTCAAGCGAATTAGTTATGAGCTTGTTTTCTATCGGCTCGTCTTCGGGAATGTCGAAGCGGCCCATCATCTTCTTTATAGTGTCGACGGCGAAAACGCGCATTAAGGAATCCTCCAAAGAAACGAAAAATTGCGTCTCCCCCGGGTCCCCTTGTCTGCCGGAACGGCCCCTCAGCTGGTTGTCTATGCGTCGGGCTTCGTGACGCTCCGTACCGAGGACAAAGAGCCCGCCAAGGCCCTTGATTTCCTCGTAGGCCTCCGGCGTGGCGGGGTTACCGCCAAGCTTGATGTCGATACCGCGACCGGCCATGTTCGTGGCCAACGTTACGGCTCCCCTTTTGCCCGCCTGCGCGATAATCTCTCCCTCGCGCTCGTGGTTCTTGGCATTAAGGATTTCGTGTTTGATACCGTCGTTGTCGAGATAGGCCGAGAGAAGTTCGTTGTGCTCGATGGAGACCGTGCCGATGAGAACCGGCTGACCCTTTTGATTAAGCGTCTTAACTTTCTTCGCGATGGCCTTCATCTTGCCCGCTTGGGTCTGGAAAATCAGGTCCTGATGATCTTGGCGCGCTACCGGTTTGTTCGTCGGGATAACGAATGTCTCCAGACCGTAGACTTTGTAAAACTCTTCTTTCGAGGTAGCGGCGGTGCCTGTCATACCCGAAAGCTTTTTGTACATGCGGAAATAGTTCTGGTAGGTAATGCTCGCGAAGGTTCTAGACTCCTCCTTTATCTTTACTCCCTCCTTGGCTTCAATCGCCTGATGAAGCCCCTCCGACCAACGGCGCCCCGGCTGGAGCCGGCCGGTAAACGCATCGACAATTATGACTTCGTTGTCCTTGACGACGTATTCTTTGTCGCGCTGGTAGAGCGCCTTGGCGCGAACCGCCGTCTCGAGGTGATGGACATATTTAACGCCACCTTCCGTGTAAATATTCTCAATGCCCAAAGCCTTCTCGGCCTTGTTAATACCGTCTTCGGTCATGGAGATCGCGCGCAGTTTCTCGTCCACGGTGAAGTCCGTACCGGTTTCGAGACTCTTCGCAATACGGGCGAATTTTTCGTAGAGCTCACCCGCGGCACCGGTATTGCCGGAAATGATCAGGGGCGTGCGCGCCTCGTCTATGAGAATCGAGTCTATTTCGTCGACGATGGCGTAGTAATGCTCGCGCTGGGAAAGAGAAGGGCTATTGTAGAGCAGGTTGTCGCGGAGATAGTCGAAGCCGAACTCGTTATTGGTGCCATAGGTGATATCGGCAAGATACGCCTCTCGCTTGGTCACGGGACGCAGGAATTCATGCAAGACGTGGAACGAGCCCGTCTCGTCCCGTTCGCGATCCTTTTCAGAATGGGACTCGTCGTAGATGAACGATTGGGCATGGTTTAGCACTCCGACAGAGAGTCCCAGATATGAATAAATCTGCCCCATCCAGACCGTGTCTCTTCGTGCCAAGTGATCGTTAACGGTCACCACGTGCACGCCCCACCCAAGAAGAGCGACAAGATAAGCCGGCAGTGTCGCCACCAGGGTCTTTCCTTCTCCGGTCTTCATCTCGGCAATGCCGCCGTTGAAAAGGGCAAGACCGCCGAGGAGCTGGACGTCGAAGTGTCTTTGTTTCAGGGTTCGCTTGGCCGCTTCGCGCACGGTGGCAAAGGCCTCCGGCAAGATTTCTTCAAGAATTTTTTCGTCGGGGATATTCGACTCGCGCCTTTCGCGGATTAAATCCTTTAATTTGCTGGTCTGATTTTTCAGTTCTTCAGCGGAAAGCTTCTCGAGAACGGGCTCGAATTCGTTGATGCGACCGACTAGAGGCGTCCAGGATTTAAGTTTTTTCTCTTCGGGCGTACCGAGAAGGCTTGCAAAAATTGCCATAAGGCGCCCATTTTAGCACGTTTTTCGGACAAAGAAAAAACCCCGTCACTCGCGAGTGACGGGGTTTTTTCTTTCCGAGTCGGAGTTTTCTCCAACCGGATTAAAGGCAGATTAGCGTCGTCTCTTTTTGGAAGCCTTGCGCTTCTTGGAAGATCGCTTCGCGGCCTTCTTTCTTTTCTTAGCCATTGTTTCTTCCGATATTTAATCGGAAATTATTTGTAACGCTTGTCGCATAAAAATATTTTGGAAAAATATTTTTCCGACTGCGACCTAACCTAATTATTCTCTTTCGAGTTTATGAATACAATAGAAAAAGAGAGAAAAGTGTGGATAACTTTTTTACAAAATTCTTGATCCTGTCCGCGCGCGGAGAGCGGGGCGGGCTCCAAACGAATATCTTTGTGAGTGCGCCGCTCTCCACGCGCGGACAGGAACTCATGAAATTATAGTCGATAAATTTTCTAAAATCTATTTTTAGCACCCCCCATAAAACGCAAAACCCGCCGAAGCGGGGCTTGCGCAGATATTCGTTCGTTTGAAACCAGCCACTAAACACTCACCCCTCTATACTAGCACAAAAGGGCTCAGATTGCAAGTCCGTTAAGATATCCTCTGTAAGTCTCGGCATTTTCGGGATCAAGCTTGATACGCTCGTTGAGAATAGCCCGCACCACCTCTAGCCGTCTTTTGGTGTAGTAGGCGTTAAGAATTCTGTCGTCAAAGAAAAATTCCTGGTCGCTGATTTTGCCCCTCACCTCTTCCTCAACCAGTCGCTCGTCGGCGTAAATCGCGCCCATAAAATATATAAG
>JBASCT010000002.1:0-13746 GCA_049651785.1 Minisyncoccia bacterium | reverse complement strand
GCGCCGCGGCGGTGGTTATTATTATCGGACTGATATCTTTTGCCATCTCCCAATCGAAACTCGGCAAGCGTATTGTTCTCTCCGAACAAGCTTTTCAAATGGCCGAAGCCGGAATCGAATACTACCGCTGGCACTTGGCCCACGATCCAGATGACTACACGGACGGCACGGGCCAGCCGGGACCGTACACAAAAAATTTCTATGATCGTAACGGAGTTCTTATCGGCACCTTCACCTTGACCATCACGCCGCCGCCCCTAGGTTCAACTCTCGTGACGGTTCAGTCTGAAGGTGTGCCCACAGCCGATCCAACCGTCAAAAGAACCTTGGTGGCCAGGCTCGCCATAGCGTCGTTTGCGAATTACGCCGCCGTAGCCAACGCAATCATGCGCTTCGGCAGTGGTACGGAAGTATTCGGCCCCATTCACTCCAATAACGGGGTGCGTTTCGACGGGCTTGCCCATAACTTGGTTACGAGCTTTTTATCAAACTACGACGACCCAGTACACTCCGGCAGCAACGAATTTGCCGTCCACACCCACGTTAACCCTCCCCCCGGTAGCGGTCTTAATAACACTTTTCGTCCCTTAGAGGCCCCGCCGACGAGTCCCGTTCCGTCAAGAACTGATGTTTTTATCGCTGGTCGGTCCTTCCCCGCGCCGCTGGTCGACTTCAGCACCATTACTAGCGACTTGGTTCAGATGAAGACTGACGCACAGTCGGACGGCCTCTACTTCGCTTCGTCCACCGTTAGTGGTTATCAAATTGTATTAAAAATTGACGACACCTTTGATCTTTATAGGGTAAGCAATCTTAGAACCGTACCGACCAACTGTTCAAGTTCGGGGCAGACGGGCTGGGGTTCGTGGACCGCGAGCACCACAGTGCTCATGGGCAATTATCCCTTCCCCGCGAACGGACTTATCTTTCTTGAAGATAATATCTGGGTCAGTGGAACGATTGATGGGGCTCGTCTTACCATAGTGGCGGCGCGTATACCCGATGATAACGCGAGTCTTAGAAGGTCGGTGACATTCAATAATGACATCATCTATACCAACTACGACGGCACCGATGTCATCGCTCTTATCGGTCAAAACAATGTTAATGCCGGACTTTATAGCGAGGACGATTTGAGAATTGACGCGGCCCTCGTGGCGCAAAACGGTCGCGTCGGAAGGTTCAGTTACAACGACACCGATTGCGCCCCGTATGATAGAAGAAACAGTATTACCCTCTACGGCACTATCGTGACTGCTCTGCAATACGGCTTTGCCTACGGCGACCCGGTCACCAACGGCTATTCATTCAGAAACCTGATTTACGATTCATTCTTACTTTACAATCCGCCGCCGTTTTTCCCGAAAACGGAAGATTACTACGAGATTATCTCTTGGAAGGAAATACAGTAATATATAGTCATGGCGAAACCGTTACTGGTGGCAAACTGGAAGAATTATCCGAATTCTCTTGACGAAGCCAAGTCTCTTCTCGGCAAGCTTTCAAAGGGTAAGAAATCATTCAAGAAAGTCTCGCTTTTTATCGCGCCACCCCTACCGTACCTCGAATCCGTCTCACTTAAGGCAAGAAACTTTGCCGGTCTTGCCTGTCAGGACATCGCGGAGGCGCCGACAGGCACCTACACCGGCATCGTGACGCCGGAAATTCTCAAAAGTCTCGGCGTGAAGCTTGTCATTCTTGGACATAGCGAAAGGAGAGCCCTAGGGGAGACCGATGAAGAAGTTGCTCGCAAGGCGAAAAAGGTTCTACGCGCCGGCATGGTGCCTCTGATCTGTGTCGGAGAGAAGACACGCGACCACGAAGGCCACCACTTCGAATTCCTTCGGGAAGAAATCAAAGCTTCTCTCAGCGGTCTTCATTCTCGCGGTTTAAAGTTTGTCATCGCCTACGAGCCGATCTGGGCTATCGGCACTAAAGCTCTTGGCGCGATAGAGCCGGCCGATCTTGCCGAATCCGTTATTTTTATCAAGAAAATTTTAAGCGACCTCTTCGGACGAAAAACTGCCGACAGAATTCCGATTCTCTACGGCGGCTCGGTGGATAGCGCCAATGCCGGCAAACTCTTTGCTCAAACGGGCATTAGGGGCTACCTGGTCGGCCGCGCCTCTCTTAATGCCAAGACCTTTAGCGACATCGCCAAGGCCATATTTTCAAAATGAAATCGATTACTGAAATAGGGGATTTGAAAGATAAGCGGGTTCTGGTGCGCGTTGACTGGAGCGTCCCTATCGCCAACGATGAAGTCGTAAGCGATTACCAGATTCTAAAAACTCTGCCGACGATAGAGTATCTCAGAAAAGGGGGCGCCAAAATTGTCTTGGCGAGTCACATGGAAAGCGACAAGGATTCTTTGGAGCCGGTCTACAAGTATGTCAAAAAACTTTTGCCCGGACTTACCTTCGTCAAAAAAAGCGACTTCATGCTCCTTGAGAATTTGCGCCGACACAAGGGCGAGAAAGAAAATTCCGAAAGTTTTGCCAAAGAACTCGCGGAAATGGCCGACGTCTTCGTCAACGAAGCCTTCCCGGTCTCGCATAGGGAGCACGCCTCGATTGTCGGAGTGCCGAAGCTTATTCCCGGCTTTGCCGGCTTCCAGCTCTCTAAAGAGGTCGAGACTCTCTCGAAGGTTTTTTATCCGAAGCATCCGTTTCTTTTTATCATCGGGGGGGCGAAATTCGATACCAAACTGCCTCTTTTGAAAAAATTTATCCACGTCGCCGACAAGATTTTCGTCGGAGGCGCTCTGGCGCACAACTTTTTCAAGGAAATGGGGCGCGACATCGGCGAATCACTTGTAAGCGGGGGTGACTATGACCTGAGAGACCTCATGCAGACCGATAAAATATCCTTGCCCGATGACACCATCACCGAGGGCTCCAAGATTTTGGACGCCGGGCCGCTGACCCTGGAGAGTCTCAGGCGCAAAGTGATGAGTGCCCAGCTTATTCTCTGGAACGGACCTCTGGGTGCTTATGAGAGAGGCTACCGGACGGCGACCTTGGAGCTCGCTCGGATGATTGCCGAGTCCGGCAAAGAGTCTATCATCGGCGGTGGCGACACTCTGGCGGCGGTGGCTGAACTTAAGCTTTTCGACAAATTTTCTTTCGTCTCGACCGGTGGTGGCGCGATGCTCGCCTTCTTGGCCACAGGCACCCTGCCGGGTATCGAGGTGCTCAAAGGGAGTGCCTGATTTTTTCAGCGTTTCCTTTAAAATCTTTTTTGTCTCCTTGGACTCCTGAATTGGGGAAAACCCAGATATGGGCGTGGGGCACCTCGTCACCGACGATTCTCGAGAGGATAAAATCGGTGTTAAACGCTTTCTTTTGCGCTTTGGCGATTTTTTGCGCCACTTCGAAATACTTTCCGGCATTCGGCAAATCCCAGACCCAGCGGTAGTGTTTCTTAGGTACCACTTGCGTATGTCCCGGTGATTGCGGATTTATGTCCAAAAAGGCGAGGAAATCTTCGTCCTCATAAACTTTATGGGAAGGTATTTCCCCCGCGACGATTTTACAGAAAATGCAATTTTTCTCGTCCATTTTATTTATGGTGAGCATATCGAACTAGTAGCTTCTCGAACTTATTAACCGCCCGAAACGGTCAAAGAGTTCCATCGTCTCGTACTCCTTGGCCCACATCTCCCAGCCTCTGCCCAGGAAAATTCGCCAGGTTTTGCCGTAGAAGTCTTCGTCGTTGACGTGGTTTGCGATACAGCCGGCGTAGCTAAAACGATCTCTGATAAATGCGACGCAAGCATTCGAGAGCGGCTTGCCGTTAACGCAATTCCTGCAGATTGAGCCGTCGGCGTCTCTGGTTTCAAACTCTGGTGTCTGGCAGCTCGGGAGTCTCTCTATAAATTTTCTGCACTCGACGTCCAGTCTCTCTAGCCCCGCCTCATCGGCTGGGCGCGGGCAGTTTCTCGTCAGGGGCGGGGTAAATTTGTATTCATCCATATTTTCAAGATAGCCGCTGCAAATGTTTTCCTTGAAGCTCACAATTTTATAAGGCGCCTGGGTGGCGAGAGCGCCGGTCGTTATTATCGCTCGTTCGCCGCGCTCGAGAATTACGTCAAGCATAAGATTGTTGCCGCTCGGAGAAAGGAAGGGTGTTGCCTTGCCGATATAAGCGATGTCGGGAGCAAAATATCTTAGTTCTCCGCCGACGTTATAAGCGCGCTTGTCCTTGCCATTTTTCAGATACCAACCGGTGATGTTTACAGGATCGCTTCCGCGGTTGCTCAGGGTTATGTATTCCTCAAAAGATTGATACGCTCTCGGAGCGTTACCCGTGCTTAGGGAAACTTCGATTTCAGACGGCGCTTCTCGTGAGACGATATTGTTGTCACCGAGAACCGGCTCTCGCCCCGTTCCTCCATTGTTGGCTGAATCTGTTCCCGATTTGCCGAATAGGGAGCCGGCCAAGGCGATAAGGATAACCACAAGGATTACAATTCCTTCCGCCGTATCATTCTTCTTCATAGAACCCATATTAATACGCATGTTAGAATAGTCCAATGCGGCATTTCCCCGAACTATTTGAGACTCTTCTCAAGGAACGAGGTATCTCTCCCGAAGAAGCAGAAGACTTTTTAAGTCCAGATTACGAAAAACTTCACGACCCGCTGCTTCTCCCGGATATGGAGAAAGCGCGAGACAGGCTGATCGAAGCCGTAAGGCAAGGTGAGCACGTCACCGTCTTCTCCGATTACGACGCCGACGGCATTCCGGGTGCCGTAGTCCTTTCGGATTTCTTCCGCCGTCTTAATTACGAAAATATCTCCTTTTACATTCCCCACAGGCACGAAGAAGGCTTTGGCTTGAGTCTGGAGGTTATCGAAGAGTGTCTGAGACGCGGGACGAAGCTCCTTATTACCATAGACTGCGGCGTGGTTGATTTCGATGAGGTCGCATTTGCTCAAAAAAATGGCATTGACGTCATCATCACCGACCACCACAGGCCGAAGGCGGGGTTACCGGAAGCCTTTGCCATCATCAACCCGAATCGCGAGGATTCGGCGTACGAATTCAAAGAGCTTTGCGGCTCGGCGGTCGTTTTCAAACTTGTTCAGGCGGTTATGAATGCGGATACTTTGGGAGTAAAGCCGGGGATGGAGAAATGGTCACTTGATATGGTGGCCATCGCCACTCTCTCGGACATGGTGCCGCTTTTGGGGGAGAACAGAATTGTGTCCCGCTTCGGCCTAGAGGTCCTGCGGAAATCTCCGCGACCGGGACTCGCCGCCCTCTTTAAGAGAGCGCGTCTCGACCAGCGGAATTTAACGGAAGACGATGTCGTTTTCATGATTACACCGAGAATCAACGCCGCGTCCCGCATGGGCGTCTCGGAAGATGCGCTAAAACTTTTGCGAACGAACGATCTCCTTGAAGCGGAAAGACTCTCGGCGCATCTCGAGACGATTAACAACCAGCGCAAGGGTGTCGTCGCCGCCCTAGTCAAAGAGGCGAAGGCGCATCTTGCCCAAAGAGACGATATCCCGGAGGTAATTGTTATCGGCAATCCCGAGTGGCGACCGTCTCTTCTGGGGCTCGTGGCGAATTCTTTGGTTGAAGAATATGCCCGCCCGGCCTTCGTCTGGGGGCGGGATGGCAACGGCACTCTTAAAGGTTCCTGCCGCTCATGTAACGGCTTTGACTTAACTCTTTTGATGAGCGCTACGAAAGATTCATTTATAGAAGCGGGCGGGCATCCCGGTGCTGGCGGATTTTCCGTCACTCTTGAATCTCTGGCGACCTTGGAGGAAAAACTTTCAGAAGCGTTGGGTTCGCTCGGAGAAGCGAAGTTTGAAGCAGAAGAAAAAATCTTGGATATCGGTATCTCAGATATTGGAGAAAAACTTTGGGAGACCGTCTCTCTTTTTGCGCCGTTCGGAGTCGGCAACAGAAAACCGGTTTTCAAAATCCCAAGGGCGGAAATTAAAGCCGTGAAAAAGTTTGGCAAGGAGGGGAATCATTTGGAAGTTCTCCTCAACGGCGGGAATCGCGAGGTTAAGGCCATTTCTTTCTTCTCGAGTCCCGAAAGCTTTTCAGCCAGACTCCTGCCCGGGGAAAAGGTGGACCTCCTCGCCAATTTGGAGAAGTCCTATTTCGGCAGTCGTCCGGAATTAAGACTCCGCATCGTCGATATTTTACAAATATGATTGAAATATATACAGATGGCGCGTCTCGCGGGAACCCGGGACCGGGTGGTTGGGGGGTAATAATTCTTGCTAAGAATGAAGTAAGAGAGCTTGGTGGGAAAGAAGCGCATACTACAAACAATAGAATGGAATTAACCGCGGCTATTAGGGCACTGGAAGTCGTGTTGGAAAGCGAAATAACTATTTATACTGATTCGGAGTATGTGATGAAGGGTATGAAGGAATGGATAAAAAAATGGCAAGAAAAAGGTTGGAAAACAGCAAACAAAAAACCAGTATTGAATCAAGATTTGTGGCAAAAACTTCTGGATGTTTCTGGGGATAGAAATATTGAGTGGAAATATGTCGCTGGACACAGCGGAGTGCCTCTAAATGACCGCGCCGACGAGATTGCCACCTCTTTTGCCGACACGATTACTGGCGGAACAGAGCCCCCGCTCTACCATGGATCGAAAGACTCGTACCGATAGCCTTTTTGCCCTAATTTTCGGATTTGTTGCCGGTGTTTTTATCGCCTCTTTTTTAAAAACGGATTTTACTCTCGCTGTTCTGGCCGTTTTCATCGGCCTTTCCGTGTTTTTGGTCGAGAAGTGGCGCAAAAGAAGCGTCGCGAGGGAAGTCGTTTTTATCTCAATATTCTTTCTATTTCTTGGTTTGGGAATTCTGCGCTATGAAATCAAGGATTCCCACGTTCCAATTGAGCCGCTGATGACCGGCATCGTCGTAAGCGAGCCGGAAGAGAGGGAGAATAGCACTCGCTTTGTTTTCAGAGCCGACAACGGGGAAAAAGTTCTGGTCAACACCGATTTGTACAGCTCTGTGAACTATGGCGATAGGGTAGAAATCTCAGGTAAACTTGCGGTGCCGGGCCTAATTGAGAGTGAGGACGGCCTTAGGGTTTTTGATTACGGCAAATACCTCGCGAAAGACGATATCTACCACACAATGAGCTTTGCGAAGGTAGACATTGTCTCACGAGGCCACGGCCGCCCGGTTAAAGAAGTCCTTTTTAAAATAAAAAATAGTTTCACGGATAAAATTAAGGAAATTCTCGCCGAGCCTTACGCGGGGCTACTTTCTGGTCTCATCGTTTCTGGCAAAGACGCTCTCCCGAAGGACACTTTAGAAGAATTTCGTCGGGCCGGGATTATTCATATCGTGGTGCTCTCGGGTTACAACATCACCATTATCGCCGAATTCATCAGAAGATTTTTCCAGAGCATTTTTCTCGCCACCCGAACAAGATTTGCCCTTTCTTTTGCAACCGGCGCCTCGGTTCTCGGTATTTTGAGCTTTGTCTTGATGACCGGGGCGGAGGCAACGGTGGTCCGCGCCTCCATCATGGTTCTTATTGTGATTCTCGCGAGAGCCTTTGGTAAGGGCTACTCGGCTTCCCGCGCGCTTCTCTTGGCCGGTACTCTGATGCTCATCGAGAATCCGAAGATTCTTGTTTTTGACCCGTCTTTCCAGCTCTCGTTTCTTGCGACTTTGGGCCTAGTGCTCGCGGCACCTCGGCTCGAAGGGTATCTCGGGCGCGTGCCGGAAAAGTTCGGCCTTAGGATGATTGTCTCGACTACGCTCGCGACCCAATTCTTCGTCTTGCCGCTCCTTATTTACTCTATGGGCGACTTTTCTCTCGTGTCCATCTTCGCCAATCTTCTGGTTCTTATGGTGATTCCAACCGTTATGTTCATTGGCTTTGTCTCTACCCTGCTTGCATATCTGGGCACCCTTATTGCCCTGCCTCTGGCCTATCTGACACACCTTCTGCTCGCCTGGATTCTCTTGGTTTCAGCCACCTTAGGCAACCTTTCCTTCGCTTCAATTTCCGTTCCGCCAATACCGTTCTGGGTTGCCGCTCTTGCGTATGCGGTTATTTTTGTTATTTTCCGGCGTTCAAAAAGTTCTTCTCAACATTCGCCCAATTGAGGTTCGCGAAGAAGGCTTCAACGTATTTTTTCTTTTCCGCGGGGGTGTAGTCGATAAAATAAGCGTGCTCCCACATGTCCAAGACTAAAATAGGGGAGAGTCCGACGAGCTGTCCCAAATGATGTTCGTCCACCCAAGCGTTTAAAAGTCTCTTTGTTTCGCTATCGTAATATAGAATCGCCCAACCGATACCGCGCGTGAGAGCTATCGCCGTAAATCTGTTTAACCATAAATCAAAATTTCCCCACTCAGCTTCAACCGCCTTCTTAAGTTCGCCGTTTATGGTGAGCGCAGTCGAACCACCTTCAAAATGCGCGAAATAATATTCGTGATTTCGCATCCCGTCAAATTCAAAGCCGAATCGGCGCTGGAGCTCGCCCAAAGCATAGGCATTCGCCTCGCTGTCTTTGGCGTACTCATCAATTTTAGTAAGGATGGTATTGGTATTTTTGACGTAGCCGCCGTATAGCTTAAGGTGTTCTCCAATAGCTTTCTCACTCAAACCGTTAAGCTTCGGAATATTGAACTTTCTTTCCTCGAAGAGTTTCATAATCAGTGACATTATACTATAGACATGGAGTTTATTAAAAAATATCGGCAGGAAGCAATCGTCGGCTTCCTTATTCTAGCCAATATTCTTGTCTGGCTTGCTCTTTACGAGAGAAGACCGAGCGACCAGCTCTCGGTCTACTTTTTTGACGTTGGGCAAGGAGACGCGATTTTTATCGAATCGCCGTCGCGCCAAAGGATCTTAATTGACGGTGGGCGGAACAGGAAAATTTTAACGGAGCTCGGCAAAACTCTGCCCTTTGCCGACAGAAGAATTGATGTAGTTATTGCCACGCACCCCGACGGTGATCATATCGGAGGTTTGCCGGAGGTTGTTGGTCGTTATAGAGTTGGCGCCTTTATTGAACCAGGGGTTTCTTCCGATGATTCGCTTGATAAAGAGCTTAGAAGTCGCCTTGAGAATAAAAAGATACCCATCATACGCGCGAGAAGAGGTATGACGCTAACTCTTGGCGACGGAGTGCGTATGGAAATTCTTTTCCCGATAACGGATGTATCGAATTGGGAAACAAACAGGGCGTCCGTTGTTTCAAAACTTGTTTATGGCGAACAAGAGTTTTTACTAACTGGGGACTCTCCAGCACAGATAGAGAGTGTTTTAATTGCTCTTGACGGAGACCGTCTTGACGTAGATGTACTAAAAGCCGGGCACCACGGTTCGCGCACCTCGACTTCTCTCGAATTTGCCAAAATCACCACCCCGGAATATGCCGTAATCTCGGCCGGTCGCGACAATATGTACGGCCATCCGCACGAAGAAGTTCTGGATAATCTGAGAAGAGTTGGCGCCAAAATTTTAAGTACCGCCGAGCTAGGTACAATTGTATTTAAAACAGATGGCAAAACTCTAGAACTTAAATAACCCCCGCTTTCTTCAGGACGGAGTGGGCGCCGTGTTTGTTGATGGTTTTGATCGCGCGAGCGGAGAGAACTAGGGTGATAGTTTTCTTGAGCTCGGGCACATAGATGCGCTTTTTTTGGAAATTCGGGTACTTTCGGACAAAGCCCGTCGGGTTGAATTGGGTAGCACGGGTCCTGTTGGAGTAACCTCCACCAATCTTGGAACCCTTTTTGCTGACTGGGCAAATTTTCGCCATAGAGGGACAACTTAACATGTTATAATGCCAAAATGCAAGTCGATTTTCTCTTCCAAATCGTGATTCTCGTGATGTCGGTGGTAATCCACGAGGTGACACATGGCTATGTGGCAAGCATTTTAGGCGACCAGACGGCGCGTTATCAGGGGCGGCTCACTCTCAATCCGATTAAACACTTGGATTTCTTCGGCTCGTTCCTCATACCCCTTCTTCTCTACCTTTCAAAAGTTGGGGTGATTCTCGGTTGGGCCAAACCCGTGCCGTATAACCCCTACAACCTCCGCCCCGGACGCTGGTCGGAGGCGTTGGTCGCCTTCGCCGGTCCAGCCGCCAACATTGTCTTGGCGTTGGGCTTCGGACTCCTTATGCGCTTCGCTTATACAAGCGAAGCGGCGTGGTTCAGTCAGGATTTTTTCTACATCACGGGTCTTGTGGTCTTTATAAATATTCTCCTCGCTATTTTTAACCTCATACCGATTCCGCCCCTCGACGGCTCCAAAATCCTCTTCGCCGTTTTTCCCGAAAAGTTCCAAGAATTAAGGGGGTTTTTCGAGCGCTACGGTCTTATCTTAGTTCTCTTTTTCGTCTTCTTTCTCTGGAAATTCGTCTACCCCCTAGTCGAGAAGGTTTTCAGCCTCATTACGGGATTTGCATTCTAGCCAAATTTCGGGTAAAGTGGGCGTCTCCCGTTGGGAGTATTTTTGTAATGTCGACCATAAATCAGCTGGTCAGAAAAAAGAGAAAGAAAATCTACCGCAAGACCAAGGCGGTGGCTTTGACGCGCGGCTTTAACACCATCAAGAACAGACCCATTTTCTTCAACTCTCCCTTTAAGCGCGGCGTCGCGACCAAGGTGACGACCAAGACTCCGAAGAAGCCGAACTCCGCTATCAGGAAAATCGCCCGCGTCAGACTCACGAATGGCATGGAAGTCACCGCCTACATCCCCGGCATCGGTCACAACCTGCAGGAACACTCGGTGGTCGTTCTTCGCGGCGGTCGTGTTAAAGATGTCGGGCTGCGCTACACCATCGTCCGCGGCGTTCTTGATGCCACGGGTGTTGAGGGGAGAAAACAGGCGAGAAGCCAGTACGGCGCCAAAAAGCCGAAATAAACTCTGATGCGAAGGAAACTCAAGGCCAAACCGAAAATAAATCCCGATTTCGTCTATGATTCGGAAAAAATCACGAAATTTATAAACTATTGCATGGAGCGCGGCAAGAAAAACACCGCGCGCAAGCTCGTCTACGATTCTTTCGAAATAATAAAAGAAAAGACCAAGAATCCGAATCCCTTGGAAGTCTTTGAAGTCGCGCTCAAAAATGCTACTCCAAACATGGAGGTCCGCTCGCGTCGAGTGGGAGGCGCCAACTACCAGATCCCGCGCGAAGTGCGTCCCGAGCGCCGACAATTTCTTTCTATGAAGTGGATTATCGATGCCGCCCGCGCGAAGAAAGGCAAGCCGATGTCCGAGAAACTTGCCGAAGAGATTATCGCCGCTTCGAATAATGAAGGTGAGGCCATTCGCAAACGGGAAAATATGCACAAAATGGCCGAGGCCAACAAGGCTTTCGCCCACTTCGCTTGGTAGTTCGACCACGCTCGCTATAAATAATTTATGGAACGAGATTATCCACTAGAACGAGTTCGAAATTTCGGAATAATAGCGCACATTGACGCCGGGAAGACCACCACCTCCGAAAGAGTCCTTTTTTATACCGGCGCCCAACACAACATCGGCGAAGTGCATGAAGGAGACACCACTACCGACTGGATGGAACAGGAGCGCGAGCGCGGTATCACCATCACCGCCGCCGCGATTACCTGCTTCTGGGGGCCAACTTATATTTCCGAGGCCGAGCGACAGAAAAAAGAAGGCAAATTCCGTTTCAATATTATCGACACGCCGGGGCACATCGATTTTACCGTCGAGGTTAAGCGCTCTCTCCGAGTACTCGACGGCGCGGTCGTTGTCTTCGACGGTGTTGCCGGCGTTGAGCCGCAATCGGAAACCAACTGGCGCTACGCCGAAGAGGCGCAAGTGCCGAGAATTTGTTTCGTAAACAAACTCGACCGCACGGGCGCGTCTTTTGAGCGTTCGTACAAATCGATTCTTGACCGCCTTTCCAAAAAAGCGGTGAGAATGCAGATTCCGATAGGCGAGGAAGGCAATCACGAGGGTGTTATTGAACTCCTGAGGATGAAGGCTTATTACTTTGAAGGTAACATGGGCAATCTCGTCGTGGAGAAAGAGATTCCAGAAGCCCTCAAGAAAGATGCCGAGAAATATCGCCACGATCTCGTAGAAAAAATCGCCGAAAACGACGACGAGCTTATCAACGACTACCTTGAGGGTAAAGAAATTCCGCTCGAAAAGCTCAAGAGCTCCCTGAGAAAGTCTGTCATCGCCAATAAAATTTTCCCCGTCTTTACCGGCTCCGCTTTGAAAAACAAAGGGGTTCAGCTCGTCCTTGACGCGGTGGTCGATTTTCTACCGTCTCCTCTCGACATTCCTGCCATTAAAGGCGTTGACCCGCGCACGGGAGAAGAAGTGGAGCGCCACGCCTCAGACAGCGAGCCCTTCTCCGCCCTTGCCTTCAAACTTCAGTCGGACCCCTTCGTCGGCCAGCTCACCTTCTTCAGAGTCTATTCCGGCACGGTCGAATCGGGCTCGTATCTCTATAACTCGACCACCGACAAGAAAGAGCGTCTCGGCAGAATTGTCCGCTTGCAAGCAAATCAGCGTGAGGAGGTGAAAAAAGTTTTCGCGGGCGAGATTGCCGCCGCTGTCGGTCTCAAGGAGGCGAAAACTTCGCACACTTTCTGTGACGAAGCGAATCCTATCGTTCTCGACCAAATCCGCTTTCCCGAGCCCGTTATCTCCCTCCGAATCGAGCCGAAGACCAAGGCCGATCAGGAGAAGATGGGTATGGCTCTTAAGCGCCTCTCCGACGAGGACCCGACTTTCAAAATTAAGTCCGACCAGGAAACGGGTGAGACCGTTATCATGGGTATGGGCGAACTTCACCTAGAAATTATCGTGGACCGTATGAAGCGCGAGTTTTCTGTGGAAGCAAATGTTGGGAAACCTCAAGTAGCCTACAAAGAAACTATTACCGGTGAGGCAGAAGTGGAAAATAAATACATTAAACAGACGGGAGGCAAGGGTCAGTACGGCCACGTCAAAATTAAAATTAAACCTCTGCCTCAGTACGATCCGGAAGAAAAAGTGCCGAAGAACGCGCATCGCGAACCGGGCTTTGAATTCGTCGACGCTATTAAAGGCGGTGTTATCCCGCAGGAATTTATCCCTGCAGTTGAAAAGGGTATTAGAGAAGCGATGGACAGGGGCATTGTGGCGGGCTACAAGATGACCGACATTTCCTGTGAGCTAAATTACGGCTCGTACCACGACGTCGATTCTTCCGAAATTGCGTACAAAATTGCCGCCTCGCAAGCCTTCCAAGAAGCCGCGAAGAAAGCTAAACCGGTACTCCTTGAGCCGATTATGAAAGTGGAAGTTGTTGTGCCGGAGAAATTCATGGGTGACATTACGGGCAATCTCTCGGGTAAACGCGGACAGATTGAAGCTATGGAGGACAGAAATGAGCTTAAAGTTGTGCGTGCTAAAGTGCCTCTTTCCGAAATGTTCGGCTATGTTACCTCTCTCCGATCCATGACCGAGGGCAGGGGTTCTTCTACTATGGAGTTCGACCACTACTCGATAGTACCAGCCAACGTAGCGCAAACGATTATAGAGAACAGGACGGGAGGCAAATAAAATGCCTGCCCCGTAGGAAGCGAAGCTTTCCTTCGGGGTCGCTCAAGGGATTATCGAAGCGCGCTCTGGCGGTAAATAAGCTCTTAAAATAAGGGTTTTTTGATAATTTAGCTTTTAATACTTGACTTTTACATATTAAGTGTGGTATAATTACCACAGGTGTTTGTTTGATCTTTCCAGCCTAGGGGGGC
>JBASCT010000001.1:0-3292 GCA_049651785.1 Minisyncoccia bacterium | reverse complement strand
CCGGTGCAAGGAGCGAGTGCAAGCGCCGTGACCGCGCTGCGCGGGCGCGGCGGTTGCCGAGTCTCCGCCGGCGCGGCGATTGCTCAGCCGGCTTGAGCGGACTCGTCCTTGCCGGTCCGTGTGCGGTAGCTCTTCGGGCCGCACCTGAGCACGTGCGCATGGTGCAGCAGCCGATCGAGCAAGGCGCTGACAGCGGCGTTGTCGCCGAGCAGCTTGCCCCAGTCTTCGACGGGTCGGTTGGAAGTCATGATCGTGCTGGCGCGCTCGTAGCGCCGCATGATGACCTCGAGCAGGTCCTCGGCAGCGGTGTGCGGCAGCTTGCGCATGCCGAGGTCGTCGATGACGAGCAGTTTGACGTTGCCGATCTGCTGCAGCAGATCCTTGCGCGTGCCGTCCAGGGTCGCATCGGCGAGTTGCTCGACGAGAGTGTGTGCCTCGCGGTAGAGCACGTCGTAGCCGTGGTGGATGGCGACCAGGCCGATCGCCTGCGCGAGGTGACTCTTGCCGGTGCCTGGCGGGCCGAGGAAGAGGCCGTCCTTCTGTTCCGCGACGAAACGGCACGACGCCAGCTCGAAGATCAGCTTCTTGTCCATTCGCGGGTTGAAGGCGAAATCGAAGTTGTCGAGCGTGCGTTCGCGATCGCGGAAGCCAGCGTACTTGACGCGGCGCTCGATCAGCCGATCGGCGCGGCGGTGAAGCTCGTCCTGTACGAGGTTGGCGAGGAAGTCATGCGGAGAGAGGCTCTCCGCCTGCGCCTGCACGATTCTCGTTGGCAGGGTCGCGGCCATGCCGGACATGCGGAGCTTGCGAAGGGAGCGGTCGAGTTCGATCGAGTTCATGGTCTTGGCTCTCGGTCATGCGACGCACCACGTCGCGGTAGTGGCTGAGGTCGCGGATGAGTTCATCCGCCTGCTGCAGCAGTGCTCCGGAGTCGTGAGGCCGCCTGGCGAGGCGCGCGACGACGCGGTAGCTGTCGACGTCGCGTTCGAGCGCGGCACGACAGCAGGCCTCGATCCAGGCGATCCCGAGGCGTTTCACCAGCGACAGCACGCCGAGGATCTCACGAGCCGCGGTTTGGTGACGGCGTTGCTCGATGCGCTCGCACAGGATGCCGACGTGCTTGCCGGCAACGCGGGCACGCTGCACCAGCTGTGCGACCTCCGGCGGCGTGCGAGGGCTGCGATCGCGCGGATCGGAGCGGAATGATCCGTCCTTCGTCCGCAGGTGGTCGCGCAGGACTTGGCCGGTGTCGGGATCCAGGATCCGGACGCTGCGGTTGTCCCAACGTACATGGACCGCGCACCCGATCCGTCCCGGCGGGACCATGTAGTAGGCCTTCGCCACCTCGATGCAGCCATCGAGATGCACGACGCGCACGGCATACTGGAAGTAGCGGAAGGGCTCGGCCGGGAGCGGCAGCAGCGACGAACGCTCTTCGGCAAACATCTCGGCGACCTGGCGCTTGCACGTGCCGTGGATGCGAGTGTCCGCCCAGCGCTCCGTCCACTGATCGATGTAGCGCTGCGCTTCCTCGAGCGATTCGAAGCGCAGGCCGGCGAGCGGAGTCTTCTGCGCGAATCCGATCGACGACTCGACCTTGCCCTTGCGATCGGGATGCCCGACCCGCGCCGGCAGAGCGACCACGCCGTAGTGCGCGAGCATGTCGCGGTAGAGCGGGTTGATCGTCGGGTCGTGCACGTCCGCTGCGACCACGCCCTCGCGCAGGTTGTCGAGCACGATGGTCCGCGGCGCACCTCCGAGCCGGCGGAACGCTCGCTCGTGCAACTCGCACCACTCCTGCGAGCTCGATCGCCACGTCAGCAGCCAGACTGCTTTCCGGCTGCAGCCGAGCGTCAGGGCAAACAGCCGGGTCCGGCGGTACTTGCCGGTCTTCGGGTGTCGCACCCACGGGCCGGTGCCGTAGTCGACCTGCCCCTCCTGTCCTGGCTCGGTCGTGATCCGCGGATGCGCCACCAGCGTCGACGGCTGCAGCTTCCGCACGAAGCGTTTCACCGACTCGTAGCTGCCACCGAAGCCGTGCCGGTCGACCAGGTCTTGCCAGATCGCCTTCCCGTTGCGCCCCATGTCCAAGGCGCTCGCGATGAAGTCCCGGTGCGGCTCGCAGGCACTCTTGGCAGCCGAGGTGAGCACCTCGGTGGGCGGAGCCCCGCCCGCCGAGTCGGGGAACACCTGACTGGCCGGGCTTGATGCCACCCCGGAGTCGGCGGTCACCTGACTGGTCGGTTTTGGATCCTCAGGCCCGAGCCGGCGAGACCGCTCGCCGCGAATGCGGATGCCTGCCGCCAACAGGTAGCTGCGCACCGTGCCCCGGTGCACACCGGTCGCCGACTGGATCCGCCTGAGCGACCAGCCCAGTCGGCCGAGCGCTCGCACCTGCTCTTGTTCTTCGGGCTTCAAGACGTTGGCCATCCCCGCGTGGCAACCGGATGGCCCACGCGGCGTCAACGTCCGCAACCAACCTCACGACTGGCCGGGTTTCAGGTGTTCCCGACTGGCCGGTTTTGACCGTTCCCCGAGGCCGTCCTTGCTGAAGCTCTGGGGAGCGACGACAAATTGGTGCGATCTGCTGCGCAGTGGGCACTGATGTTCATGGGGCCTGAGGCGTCCACTGCAGTCCCGGACCTGGTCAAGACGCTGGAGCGCGATGACCGAGCAGAGAGATGGCGTGCAGTTTCAGCCCTTGGGCGGATTGGCCCGGCGTCCAGCTCGTCGGTGCCAGTCCTCATCCGGTTGCTCAACGAGGACGTTGATTACTGGGACACGTCAGTCGTCTGGGCGCTCGGCCAGATCGGTCCCGAGGCGCACCAAGCTATTCCTGTCCTCGCGTCCCTGCTTGCACGAGAGGATCATCGCGGTAGCCATGCCTCGGTGCGCGAGGCGCTACGCAGGATCTTGGCTATCTGAGTGCGGCCCAACAAGACCTTGGAGCCGGCGAGCGCCGCAGCGGCGCTCGCGGCTCAAGGTCAAAGACGTTGAACGAAACCGCTCGCTTCGCTGCGCGGTAGCTGTCGCGGCTCGATCGGTTCCGGGGAAGCCGGCGCCGCGGGCT
Organism: Minisyncoccia bacterium; assembly: GCA_049651785.1. Taxonomy (GTDB): domain Bacteria; phylum Patescibacteriota; class Minisyncoccia; order Phycocordibacterales; family Zambryskibacteraceae; genus UBA5004. Next base: position 222 of record JBASCT010000001.1, on the reverse strand, counting down.
CTCGGGCGGTGACCTTGCGCGAGATCCGCGGAAAGGCGTGAGCGCACCGCCCCGAAGTGAAAAATGGGTTCCTTCACCAGGGGGCGGCAACCCCCGCAGGGCCCCGTCGGGACGGGTTGAAGTTGTGAAGGCCAGCGGAGGTACGGATTCTTCTGGCTTTCGGGAAAGGCCGTCGCTCTGATGGCCGCGGATGGCCGACATGGCGGTGGACCTGCGACGGGT